>URAN01000009.1 GCA_900545865.1 uncultured Eubacteriales bacterium | reverse complement strand
TAATCCGTTTTTTAGGATTTCCCTTTAGGGGAAGGCTTTTTTTGTAGGGGGCGGTTTGTAACCGCCCCACATTCTGCATTACGCATTACGCATTCCGTTTGGGCGGTCGGGGACGCCCGCCCCTACATCTTCAATTAAAATCAAAATGATTTTTTCTTTGCCGCCGCGGTAGGCACGGCGGAACAGGGGACGGCGATTAAATCAATAAAATCATTTTGATTTGTCATTTTAATTATCCGTATAATTAACGCCGTTCGTTTGGGGTATGGGGTGGTTTGTAACCGCCCCACATTTCTAATTACGCATTATGAGATTTTTCGTGGCTCGGGCGAGATGTTTGTCAAACTCGCTCGGGGTTGGTGGAGCGTAACGCTCCCTATTTGCCCCACGAAACGAGAACGTATGCAACATCCTTTGAATCGATAACGCCGTCACGGTTGAGGTCGTATTTTGCGTATGTCGGGTGGTTGTCTACAAGATTGTCCGTGCCGAAATATGATATAACCGCCGATAAATCATAGATGTTAATCTGTCCGTCTTTTACGATGTCTCCTGCAAGGAAGTTCGTGTTTGTCGGATTGCCGACATTTTCTTCAACATATGCCGGTACGGTCTTAACATTGTTCCAGAAGTTCAATGTCTTTGCGCCTGTCATAGAAACTGTGTAACGCGCCGTTCTGTAACCTGCGCCCGATACCGTTACGGTGTAGGTGTTTCCTTTAACGAGCTTATTCGTAAATTCAACCGTATAGGTATCATTGGCAAATGTAACACCGTCTACACCTTCGCCGAGTTTAACTTCTTCATTTACGCCATTGCCCGATACGGTTACTTTCATATCCTGATAAGTGGCAGCCTGATTCATAACCGCGTTCGGGAACGAAACATTAACGGTAAGGTTTGCTGTCTCCTGTGTCAAGTTAATGCCGTCTATTGATGCCGCTGCATCAAGTTTACCTGTGTTTGTGCCATCGCCGTTTGTGAGATACTCATCAACGATTGAATCAACAGCCTCGGTTGTGTGCAATTTATTAACGGCATCTGCACTCGTTGTATCAACCTTAAAGTTTGCGCCTGTGCAATATCCGTCAAATACAACCTTACCTATTACAATCTCGTCACCCGTTGCCGAATGTGCGTTTGTGCCGTCAAAGCTGAATGTATATCTGTTTCCGTTTACCAAAAGGCTCATATTTGCGGCAGGAGTGATTTCATAATTAACCAAGCCTGTTGTGCCCTGTGTAAGTGAGAATGTAAGGTCAGCCGTCAAAAGACCGTTGATTTTTTTGTTGGCCTCGGTTGCTTTGAGAACGATGTCATATTCGCTGTCGGTTACTTTTTCAAATTCAACCTTAACATTCTTTGTGATGTCGGAATCCGTTAAAGCATCTGCGTCATAAACGAATGTGTATGCCGAGAATGACGGAGCGGTGAACGAAACGCTCATTCTGTCCTCGGATATGGCCACGTCGTTGATTTCGATGCCGTTGTGATATACTTTAACCTCTCCGCCCTCTTTAACCTTTGTGGGGAGCTTAAGCGTTACTTTCTGATTTGTAACATCCTTAACCTCTGACTTTATGCCGTTTTCCGTCTTTTCAACATAGATGTCATATGCGATAACTGTTTTGTTCGGGTTAGCATTCTTGATTTCGTCAACAGCCGCTTTGTCCTCGGGTTTTACGGTGTCAAGAACAACGTTGTATGTTGCATCGGCTGTCTTGTCGATCGCCGAATTCTTTTCGAGGTTGTCAAGAGTAACTTTAACACCTGCTGATTTTGCGTTGTCTATAACCTTTGCCGCTGACTGAAGAACAGAAAATGTTCCGTCTTGGTTATCTTTTGAATAATAGCCTTTGGCAACGTATGATGTGTCAATACCCTCGGGGTTTGCTGACGGGTCAAAGTTTACAAAAGTTCCTCCCGTAACGGAAATTATAGCCGAACCGTCTTTGAAAGCGGAGTCTATTGCGTTAATTATGTATTTAGCATATGCTGGAACTTGGCTCTTTACCGAGGGTGCTAAGTCATAATATCCGCCTTTAACATTCAAGCTGCCTTCTTGGACTTGCGCAACAGTCATAGCTCCGTAAAATGTACCGTTTTCTATTGTCAGATTGCCGCCGTATACATTTATACCATATGCACCATTATTGCCGGCTTCGCAATCGATTGTACCGTTGCCGGTAATGGTTACATCAGCGTTGTTGCATACCATAAAAAATGCCGGTGTGTATGAGAGATTTTGGCTAGCTACGCTTGCATCATATGCGATTTTATGACCCGCAAGGTCAAGAGTAACAGATTTATCTATGGTAATCTGCGGTACAAGAACATCTCCCTCGCCTTTTGGGTTAATAGTTACATCATCTAAGAGTGTTACCGTTTCGTTCTCTTTCGCCGCATCAACTGCGTCTTTGAGGGTTGAATAACCTTGGTCGCCGATTTTTGCAACAGAAACGGTATATGTTCCGTCGGAATTTTTCATAACCGTTCTGTTAGCTGTCGCATATTCCGATACATCGGTTGTGAATGTGCCGCCGGAGATAGCTATAATTCCTCCCGGATAGTCTGCGTAGTTTCCTACAACACCGTTGAATATACCTCCTGTGATTGTAAGTTCGCCAACAGCGCTTGTGGGGTCCCAAAAACCGTTGCATACGCTTGTGTTTGCAATATTCGGTCTTGTAAATGTTCCGCCGTTTATTGTAGTTTTATTCCAGTTAAAAATACAGGTTGCTTTGTCGTTTGAGAAATTACCATCGTTTATTGTAAGCTCGCCGTTCTCGTCAACTTTAATAGTATTGATACCGCCTTTGAACGTACCGCCGTTAACGGTTAATTCAGAGTCGGTTCTGATATTAGCCGAATAACAACCACCGTTTTCTACTGTTGCACCATCATTGATTGTCATAGTGCCTTGGTTAAGAATCGTATACCATGAATTACCGCCGTTGTTGTCGGGACTATTACCCGCCTCCAGGCTTCTATAGAATTTACCGCCGTTAAGCGTTGCAACAGCGCCCTCATGATTAACCAAAGCTCCTCTTGCGTGGATTACATTATCAACAGTACCGGTTTTGTCGTTTGAGCTGTCATTTATCGTGAGTGTACCATTGTTTTCAATAGTATGTTTGCCGTCGGTGTTTGTAAGGGTATAGCCGTTCAAATCAAGCGTGATTGTATTGCCGTTTTCGATTACAATGCTTTCGGTTACATTGCCGAGCATTGTAATAGTATCATCTTTTTTCGCTGCTGCAACTGCATTAGCAAGTGTCGCATATTCGGTTTCGCCGATTTTTGCAGCATTTCCGCTTGTGCTTTCAGCCGCAAATGCCGGTATTGCCATAGTACCGAGTATCATTGCCGCTGACAATACTCCTGCCAGCAATTTCTTTAAACTAATCATAATTTTTGTTTTTCCTTTCCTTGATATAAACTGTGTTTAATATTAGGTTTATCAAATCAAATTAAAACGATAATAATTATCCCTCCATCCGCATTAATAAAATTAACGAAAATTTGCGCTTTAGCTAAAGTGCAAGAGGGTATATACCCTCTTGAATAAACCTTCGTCGGCGTTTTGATAAACCTTTTATTTACAATTATTATTTTAATACTAAATTACAGATTTGTCAACATTTGTTTGACGAAATTTGATTAGTTTTTATGCTAAAAATCAGTAGAGTTTTAACAATGTAGTATACAAAGATTGAGGAAAAAAATCGAGTTGTTTGTACATAATTATAAATTGTTCAAAAAAATTTAACAATTGACCAAATTTTTCTTGTATTTACCGTGAATATATGATATAATACTAAAATACGTGTTATTTTTCAAAAAACTGACACTTTCTAATCCAAACCAAGACGGAGGAAAATTTAAATATGTTAAACACATCAACGATTTGTATTATGTTGACTATTGTGGTATATCTGATTGGTATGTTGCTTATAGGAGTATATTTTACAAAGAGAAACAATTCGACCGATGATTTTTATCTGGGCGGACGTACTCTCGGGCCGCTTGTTACCGCGATGAGCGCCGAGGCATCGGATATGTCGGGATACCTGCTTATGGGTCTGCCCGGTTTGGCGTATCTGTCGGGTGTTGCCGATGTCGGCTGGACTATTGTCGGGCTTGCCGCCGGTACATATCTTAACTGGCTTTTTACATCAAGACGTTTGCGCCGTTATACGCATACGCTTGACGCGATAACAATCCCCGAATTCTTTTCAAAAAGATTTCATGACAAGCGTAATATACTGTCGCTTATTGCGGCGGTTATAATCATTGTGTTCTTTATCCCGTATACCGCGTCGGGCTTTGCGGCGTGCGGAAAGCTCTTTGCATCGCTGTTCGGTGTGAGCTATGTTGGTGCGATGATTGTTTCGGCGATAGTAATTGTCGGATATACCGCTGCCGGCGGATTCCTTGCGGCATCGATAACCGACTTTATCCAAAGTATAATAATGACGATTGCAATCTTTGCGATTCTTGCGTTTGCAACCGCAACGGCAGGAGGTGTCGGCGCGGTTGTTGACAATGTTAAGTCGATGTCGGGTTATCTTTCGCTCACGAATTCATATGACCCGGCGGCAAACACAAGTACGCCGTACAACCTTTTGCATATTATAACAACAGTATCGTGGGGCTTGGGATATTTCGGTATGCCGCATATATTGCTCCGCTTTATGGCGATAAACGATGAAAAAAATCTTAAACTTTCGAGACGTGTCGCGTCAATCTGGGTTGTTATCGCAATGGCAGTTGCGCTTTGTATCGGCGTTGCCGGACGTGCGCTCAGCGCATCGGGCATAATAGATACGCTCGTCAATGCGGACAGCGAAACCGTTATAATCAAGGTTGCGCACCTGTTGTCAAGCTATGGCATTTTGCCTGCACTTTTGGCCGGATTGGTTCTTTCGGGAATTCTTGCAAGCACGATGTCAACCGCAGATTCACAGCTTTTGGCGGCGGCGTCGAGCGTTTCACAAAATATCCTTCAGGAAAAGCTCAAATTGAAGCTCTCGACAAAACAGAGTATGATTGCCGCAAGAGTGACGGTAATAGCGATTGCGATTTTGGGCGTAATCATTGCGCGTGACCCCGAAAGCTCGGTATTCGGAATTGTATCGTTCGCATGGGCAGGGTTCGGCGCAAGCTTTGGTCCGATTGTAATCTGCTCGCTGTTCTGGAAGAGGACAACGTTATCGGGCGCGATATGCGGAATGGCCGCCGGCGGAGTTATGGTCTTTGTGTGGAAGTACCTCATAAAGCCGATTGGCGGAATCTTTGGTGTGTATGAGCTTTTACCGGCGTTCTTGGTGAGCATTGCGGTAATCGTGGTTGTGAGTCTTATAAGTAAAAAGCCGAGCGATGAAATTGTTGCGGAATTCGAAACCGCGTGCAAAAAAGCATAGAATAAGGATTTAAAATATCAAAAAAGGATTGCGATGATACGCAATCCCTCAGATTACTGATAAGCCCACCTGAAAACGGTGGGTTTTTCAGTAATCTGAGGGTCGCATAAAAATGTGGGCTCTTTGTCAATAGTTGGGGTCAAAAAAATAATGGAATTTTTTAGAGGCGGTTGTAAATTCGGAATTGACTCGTTAAATTTGTCGTATCCTAACCCTTTTTCTTAACTTTTCACGGTAAAAAGAAAAGAAACCTTACGAGGGCGCTCTTGATATGCCGACAATTTTATGCTATATTATAATTAAGGACTGAAAGCCGAAATCCGACTTTCAGTCCACAAAACTAATTAGATTATATCATCATTTTGGAGCTAAATTTGAGGTTTACACAAAATGAGGGATTGTCGTACTTTTTCAATCACATCTGCTTAACCGTTCTTCGGATGATGTCATTTTGCAGGTCTGTATCGAATCGTGTGAAGTAACCGGAATATCCCGTCACACGCACCACGAGATTTTGGTACTCCTCAGGCTTTTTCTGCGCCTCAATCAGCTCCTCCTGCGATAGGTAATTTATCTGAAGCTGCATTCCTCCGTTTTGCAGAAATGTGTGATACATCTGTGAAAGCTTTGTAAGCTTTTCATCGGAATCCGTCATACTTTTATCCATTTTTATGTTGCTTACTATACATCCGCAAAATTTACGGTAGTCAAGCTTTGCGATAGAATTAAGGAGGGCTGTCAGCCCGTTTTTGTCCTTTCCCTCGCTTTGGGTTATTCCCATTGTAAACGCATCGCCGCTATGCCGTCCGTCCGGAGTTGCCTTTGTCATCTTTCCGAATACAATGTTCGGGTGTGTTGCACCGACAAACGAGCCTACTATAACTGTGTTTATATCATCACTCTTTATTTCGCCTTTTATCTCGTATATTGCGTCAACTATCGATTTTGCCATATCGTCTGCATAATCATCATCGTTTCCGAAAAACCTGCCTTTATTCAATATGAGCTGCCGTTCATTCTCAAAGCCGCAATAGTCGCTTTTCAGCATTTCATAGAGCTGTGCAAGGGTGAATATCTTTTCATCAAAAACAAACTGTTTTATAACCGACAAAGAATCCGCCGCATTGGATATGCTGTTAAAGGACATTGTCATTCCGTAGTACTTTGCGCCTTTGTCGGTAAAAGACTTTCCGCTTTCGATACACGAAACGCTCAGAGCCGAATTCAGAACATTTATATCCTTTGTACCCATTTTTGAATAATTTGAATATTCTTCCGCAATTGCAAACATATCAAGCTTTAAGTGCTTTTTAAACAAGCTGAAAACGTCGTCAAAGCTTTTTGCCGACAGAAAGTCCTTATCGTTGTATATAAGGTCTTCTATCGAGTGAAGAAGATTTATATGTGCCAAATCGATTCTTGCGCCGCTCGGCAGACACCACTCATTGCATCCGACAACGGTGTAATTTACTGCGTCGTTATAATCTATTCCCGCATCAACCATTCCCGGAAGTCTGGGTTCATCGTTTACAAAAACTATCCATTGACATTTTGCGTTGAGCTCGGTTATAAACTTCATGGTATCTGCCGTTGTGTACTTTGTATATCTGAAGGATGCCTGCGGTCTGAAGGTAGGCAGATCGGCAATGCATTCCAATATCAGCTTTGAAAGCTCGTTAAACCCGTCTGTTCCGTCAGCAAGATAACCGCCGACCACAAGATGGTTATGACCGCTTATCGGCAGGCCGACATTATCCATCTGCGTTTCAAACACCTTTACAAAAAGCTCTTCCAAAAGCTCCGCCGCATCTTCGTATGACAGTGTTCCGTTTTCCGTGTCCCTCTTATAAAACGGGTACAGATATTGGTCTATTCTGCCTAAGCTGTCGGGGCACAGTTGGAATATGAACCATACCGATTGTACGGCCTCATAAAATGTTTCCGCAGGGTTCATTGGCACCTTGCGCAGTACATCCGAAAGTTTGTTATCGGTACATATCTCCGAATAGCGGCGGCTCAGCTCGTCAATGGAGTTAAGAACCATTTCCATTGCCTTATGCAGTTCATTTTTCTCCGGACGGCTGTTTATCAAATTTATATAGCCCTTTAATCCGTTTTTCAATATGAAGTCAAAATCCAAGACCATATGTGTCCAGCCCCAGTAAAAAAGCTTTGAGGGGCTGTAAAAGCAAAGACCAGACCAATATTTGTTCAGATTTCTGTGTCCGAAACGTCGGTAAAAATCAGAAGGGTATTCACATCCGTTATATCTGAGTCTTCCAAACAGTTTTTCTCCTTGATATTGTTTTACCGGGACAGATTCAAAAAACCGTTTCAGACCATTTGCTATTGCAATCGGTGATTTCAGCTCGTCCTCGTTTTTCAGAGCCGCTTTGCCGTACAGAAATTTATCAACTCCGTTCAAAGCGTCCTTTGACAATCTTTTTATATTATTTGTCATAAAAATCAATCCTTTCCATACTTATTAGTATGTTTCTGCTGCTGCCCTTGCAAAAATCTTTGTCGAAAGCCAAGACTTCGATTATTGCAGTGTTCTCTTTTCTGTATCTGCTTTGATTATATACGTCACTGTAATAAATGTAAATAAACAAAATAAAACTTTTATACTTTTTGAAACACTTTTGTTGACTGTAACAAGATTTTGATGTATAATCAGGTTATGAGAGGATGAGAATTATATGTTTACGCACGATTTTTCAATAACAAATATTTATTCAATAGTCCGAGTTAACTGTAAGACAGTGCCGTCTGCGGCAGATTACAGCGGTAAGCTGAATTTTAACGAGCTGATTTTTAAGCTTGACGGCAATTCGGAAATACTGTTTGACGGTCGTAAATTCAATGACAAAAAAGGAAGTGTTCGATTTCTTCCCAAAACCGGCCGAGAAGTTGAATACAAGGTAAAAAGAGTTGAGGCGGGAAGCTGTATAGATATATATTTTGAAACAAATATCCCGATCAAGTGCGAGGCGTTTTCGGTCAGGAGCAAGAGTTACGAACGAATGGCTGCGCTGTTTAAGCGTGCGGAAGGCGCATGGAGACAAAAGAAAAGAGGTTATACCTATACCGCTGTCGGCTGTCTTTACGAGATATTCGGTCTGCTGTACGAAGAATCGGTATATGTTCCAAACAAACAGTTAGAAAAAACTCAACTCGGCATAGATTATATAAACGAACACTTTACCGAGGATTTTGAAGTTGACCGACTTTCAGATATGTGCAAAATAAGCCATACATATTTTAAAAAAATCTTTAACAATGCCTACAATATGCCGCCCAAAGCCTATATAACTCAACTCCGTATACGGTATGCGTGCGACCTTCTTAAATCCGGAAAGTATAAAATCGGGGATATTGCCGAGGAGGTAGGTTATAAAAACGTGTATTATTTCAGTAAGGTTTTTAAAGCCCAAACGGGCAGTACACCGAGCGAATACAAGAAAAATGTTGACGATGGCGGGACGAAATAAACTGACCTTAACTGTGTGAGCAGAAATAAATAAGAGGAATTTATCTGATGTTCAAGACAGATAAACCGTTAATGCAAAAACGAGCGAATATATTAAATAATGTATTAAAATCCGTACAAATCCGACAAGGAATAACCCTGCCGGATTTATTTTCGGTTATGAGTATGCTCAAGGCTTTGGCTTTTGTGAGATTTTTTAAACAGCCTCCTTAATTTTAAACTTCTTCATCGCTCAACAATAAAATAATCGACCGTAAATACATCTTTTCTCCGGTTTTTTATTATATCAGCCGCACCTTGGGCTATTTGCGCAGCAGAGTAGCCTACAGACGAAATCGGAAGCTTATATTTATCCAATGCGCTTATATTATCAAATCCGAAAATTTTTACATTCCGGTTTTTTCTGTAAATTTGAATTGCATAGTAATCCGTCGAACAAATAAATACTGTTTTTCCTTCATAAGTGCCGCAGACATCTTCTATATTTGTTAACACTGTATATTCGGTATTGCCTGCTGCATTTAAAAACCCCTCATATCTTAACCGTTGAGCAAAAGCATTAGGGTATTCTATTGCAGGCGAAAAATAAAAAATATTATCCCACCGATTTTTCAAAACCGTTTCTGTAAGACGGTGCATAGACGCAAAATCATCAAGCCCTATATATGGCACACCGCTGCTTGTTACAGAAAATGTGTATTCCGCCGAAAATATCACCGTTCGGCTCGAGATAAAAATTCATTGAATCTTCTGTGGTAATTATTGCCTTGCCGTCCTCAAATTTAACGCAATCTTTATACATGTTCGGTTTTACCATCAATCTTTCGGTATCTCCCGGCATTTCAGCCTCAACCGTTGCGCCCCTCTCAAATTCGACATTCGCATAATATGTCTTTACCGTCTTTGTCCCCATTCCGAGTCCGTCAAACTCGGCGAATATTTCGGGCAGAAGCTTAATATTATTCGTTGTTCCGTCAGCCAAAGGGTAACGCACAGCTTGTAGATGATGTTTCAGATAATGAAAATTTGCAGTTTATCACCGTAACCGCACGGGACGGAAATGTTTTTTACTTCGTGATTGACAAGGGCGCACAAAGCGAAAATGTGTATTTTTTGAATACAGTTGACGAAAGCGACCTTGAGGCTCTTGTAGAGAAGTCGGACAAGAAACCGACATCAACCGCAAAGCCGGAGCAGACGGAAAACACGGCTGAAACGGATTCAACAGAGAATGATAAAAAGAACACAGACAGCAAGACTGAAAAAACCGAACAGCCGGAGCAAAACAGGCCGAAAAACAATTCCGGCCTGTTTATCATTCTTGCGCTTGCGGCGGCTGCCGGAATTGGCGGCTATTATTACAAGGTAGTCTTGCCGAAAAAGAAACTTGAACAGGCAGACGATTTGGATGACTTCGATTTTGAGGACGAGGACACCGAAACCGTTGTAAATGAGGACGAAGAAACGGACGAATAAAAAAATTATTAAATTTTTGATTTCCACTTGATTTTTTTCTGAAAATAGCATATAATATAAATGTAAGAAATTCAGAAAATCAGAAACATAGAAAGAGGTGTTTTTATGTTAGCGGAAATCAGAGGACGTTCCCAGATAACCATACCGTCGGAAATTATAAAAAAGCTCGGTATTTCAGAGGGCGATAAATTCGATATTATGGAAAGGGACGGCGGTATATTCCTTTGCCCTGTCGTTGTCTACCCGAAAGACAAAATTGCAAAAATCGCAAAAATACTGAAAGAGTCGGAAAGTGATACGAAAAAAAAGACAGCATTTGAAAGCGTTGAGGATATGTTTTCCGATATGGGGATTGATATAGACAATGTATAAGCTCAAATATACAAAGGAATTTGAAAGGGATTTGAAAAAGCTGTCTGCGGCGGAGCAAAAGCAGACAGCAAATAAATTAAAGCTCTTAATGCAAAATCCCTTTTATCCGTCGCTTCGTACAAAAAAGGTACAGGGGCTTGACAATGTGTTTGAAATGAGCGTTAATATGGATATTCGCATTTTGTGGCGTTACGAAAACGGCGTCATAATTTTGCTGATAGACATAGGACATCACAAGGACATATTGGGACTTTAACTAAATATCAATCAAAAACGGCACTCATTAACTGGGGTGCTGTTTTTGCGTTCAAAGGAGGAATTTAACTTGAAACTGATTATAGCGGAAAAACCGTCGGTTGCCCTTGCAATCGCAAAAGCGCTTAATATCAAGGGCAGCCGTGACGGATATATCGAAAACGGTTTAAACCTCGACGATAAGGATTTGAGGTATATCACGATGATGTATCGAATGAGGAAGTAAAAAGAACAATGTAAAAAAGTGCGGTGCGTGGTTTTATGCACCGCACTTTTTTGATGTAAATCTATATAAATCCATACACGATTTTTACACGATTTTCAAAAAAACGCCGAATTTAGGTCAAGCCGACAAAATAACAAAAACCCTCATAAATGCGATAACATCGGCATTTGCGGCAATTTTAAAAATTATATAAACCTATAAAATATATATGAAATTCTTCCTGTCACCTCGACCAAAAATCGGCAAGCAGTTCGGCTTGCCGATTTTTATTTTTTCCTTAAATTTTTGGCTGTTCACTAAAGAAAAATTGCTGCATTCCGAATTTTATATTACTCCAGACCTAAATCCAATTTCAGCGCAGCAATCGCATCATCGACATATTTCTTTGTTGCAGGCTGATAATCACCTGTCGGCGTGAATGTCTGTGTATTATTCCTTGTAAGAACGTTGGTTGTGTCCGCCTTGCTCGCAAGGTTATGCACCATGTTCCCCGATGTACAGGTTACGTCCACAGAGGTCGAAAATCCCGTTATCGGGCTTATTGTGTATGCCCATTTGTTTGTACCGAGTTGTCCGACTTTTATATCACCTCTGAACGTTCCGTTATACGCCGCAACCGAACTCGTGTTTGCAAGAAGAAGGTTTGCATCCGAATTTATTATACCGTTTGTGCTGTCATACGTTAGGGAGTCAGCTATGTTTGCGTCAATCAGGCTCTTTCCGTCAGCCTTGTCAACTTTGTTTTTTACCTTTGCAACTTCGGCTTTTTCGGTGTCGTTATAATCATTTGCCGACAGGCCTTTTCCGTCAACCTTATCAACTTTATCTTTTATTTTGGCAACCTCTGTCTTTTCGGCAGCGGTATAATCATTGGTCGATAAGCCCTTACCTGTGATTTTATCAACCTTATTCTTTACTTTTGCAACCTCGGCTTTATCCGCCGCGGTATAGTCGTTGGTCGAAAGCGCTTTGCCGCTGACCTTATCGACCTTTGCGGCAAGCGCGGCGGCGTCGGCGTTGAGCGTTGCCTGTACCGTTTTTCCGTCCGTACACTCGATTGTATCGGCGGTGTGCCTGTCGCCCGTTCCTGCAAGGTGTGCGTTGAGGGCAGCCGAATTTTCGCCGCGGATTGCCGCCGCTATACGGTCGACATAGGCGCGCAGCCAGCTTGTTTTTTCGTTTGATGCATAGTTTTTGTTTTTAATATCATACCAAAATGACATTATTTTCACTCTCCTTAAAAAATATTTTATTTTCGCCTGTGGTTATATTATATCAGCTTATAAAGTGCCATAGCGTGCCGCAATCCTTCACCAAACCGACTCTTTTGTCATACAATGCTATTGTAAGCACCGAATAATTTGTGCCGCCAAGGACTCAACGCGATATACGCACCGCAATTATTCGGTTCTTGCCAATACGGAAGTGTTTTTATTACAGAAGTGTTTTTATCGGCTGTTTTAAACACTCTGTATAAAGAATTTGAATTTTGGAGTGAACACAAGGGTGAATAAATTTTTGACTTTTTCATTTATAGGGGGCGACCAAAGACAGCTCTGTGCCGCGTCTCTGATTGATTCGTCGGGTTATCACGTAAGAATTTACGGCTATGGCGACAACGACAGTGATTTGCCGCTGCGGATATACCGCGCGGAATCTCTTGAGGATTGTATAAAAGGTGCTGATGTAATCGTCCTTCCGATACCGTACACAACGGATATGAAAACGATAAACACACCGCTGTCCTCGGTTGAGATTTCGGTGAGCGAATTATGCGGCACGGCGGACAAAACCGGCGTGATTCTCGGCGGAAAGACAGGCGAGCCGCTCAGGGGCCTGTGCGCAAAATCGGGACTTACTCTTGCCGATTATTCCGTGCGCCCCGAATTTGAGATTATGAACGCCGTCCCGACCGCAGAGGGCGCGATTGAGTGCGCAATGGCAAACACACCGTTCACGCTCAACGAGAGCCGATGTATGGTTATCGGATACGGCAGGATAGGAAAGCTTTTGAGTCAAAAGCTGCGTGCGCTCGGCGCAAATGTGACAGCAACCGCGCGAAGACACAGCGATATTGCGTGGATAAAGTCGCACGGATTTGATGCGTGCAGGACACAGGAGCTTGCCGAAAAGATTGGGGAATGCGACATCATATTCAATACCGTACCGCATTGTGTTCTGGATTTTAAGGCGCTTTCGGTCACAAAGCCGAACGTCCTTATCATAGACCTTGCATCGCGCCCGGGCGGAGTCGATTTTGAAACGGCAAAAGAACTCGAGCGGCGAGTGATATGGGCGCTTTCTCTGCCGGGAAAGGTTGCACCGTACACGGCAGGCAGGATAATAAAGGACACGATTATGAATATTATAGAGGAATTGGGGGTGGAGGACAGATGGAAAGAGTATTGAATGCGAAAGAAAATGCCGTGCTTCAAAATGCCGAAAATATAACGGTAGGCTTTGCGGTCACGGGGTCGTATTGTACATTTTCTAAAGTGATTGCGGCGGCGGAAAACCTGAAAAAATATGTGAATATCGTTCCGATATTTTCGAATAACAGTGCCGAAACGGACACGAGATTCGGAAAATCCGCGGATTTTAAAAAGCGGATGGAGGAGATATGCGAAAGAGGAGTGATAGAGAAAATTCCGGATGCAGAACCGATAGGGCCGAAAAAGATGCTTGACGCTTTGGTTATTGCGCCGTGTACAGGCAATACGATTGCAAAACTCGCGAACGGAATCGCTGATACAACCGTGACCCTTGCGGCAAAATCACAGCTTCGCAACTTGCGGCCTGTTATAATTGCCGTGTCGACAAACGATGGTCTCGGCGCGAATGCAGCCAATATAGGGCGGCTTATGGCGCGGAAAAATATCTATTTTGTTCCGTTCGGTCAGGACGATTTCGTGAATAAAGAAAACTCGCTTGTTGCGGATTTTGAAATGATTCCTCAAACGATAGAGTGTGCCCTCGGCGGCAGGCAAATTCAGCCGCTTTTGCTACAGCGGTAGGGCGGATAATATCCGCCCTCCGCAAGGGTGGCGAAAAACAGGCGGCGGACGGCGCAGTGTGCGCGTTTTGCAATTAATTTAATGTGAGCTTTTTAATCAAATCGTCCATAACCGCATCGCGGTTTATGTAATAAACATACCGCGATTTCAGGTCGGCGGAGGCGATTTTCAGAATTTCTTTTATATCCGCGCCCTTGTACAGACCTGCGACAAAATATCCCATAAAGGTATTGCCTGCCGCAGCGGTGTCAATCGCCTCTGTCTTGAACGATGGCTGATAGATGTATTTTTTCGCATCCTCATAGACCGAGCCTCGGTGTCAATATGGTTCAGAGCGTAAAAATAGTCGAGGTTGCACGAACCGATATTTAAAACCTTCATAACATTTGCACCTGCTTTTTTACACGAGTTGTTTTGCACAGAATGTGCGAAACAAGTTAAAGCTCGTATATAATTATTCAAAAAATAAGGGTGCCGTATTTATATAAATTTCTCAAAACATAACTGTTTATTCTGCGGAATTTCGATGTATCCGTATTTAAATCATACATTTGTTTATGGTATGGTGTATATAGTATGTTTCGCTTAAATTTTGATATTTTATCGTTGACAAACAAAGCGGATTGCGGTATGCTTGAATCAAAGGAGCGATAGCAGATGAACCTTGAACTTTTATATGTAAATTCACCGTATGCCTGTGAACCGGGAAATGCCATCACCACGCAAACCACCCGTATCACGAGATTGTTTTTTGCGGTGCGGACTGTCTCGGAAAGACGATAATCGGCGGCGAAAATGCGGAACTAAAAATGTTGTTTTTATGCGGTCGCAGCGTCTGCTGCAAGGTCCTCTGCCAAATCGGTGATTGGGTCGGCAGAGACGGCGAGACAGTTCGCGTCAAACGGTACTCCCGATGAATCCGCAGGATAAACGCCCCTGCCGTGATTCATAAAATATTGAGCGAACGGGCTGTTTTCGATTTCCTCGGTCGTTGCGTTTCTGACGAGCTGGCGCACAATCGAGCCGACAATCTCCAAATGCGCCAATTCCTCAGTACCTATATCGGTGAGCAACCCCTTTGTTACCTCATCGGGCATTGAATACCGCTGGGAAAGATAGCGCAGAGATGCCCCGAGTTCGCCATCCGGTCCACCGAGGGACAACTGTTTGAGTATAGAAAAATGGCGGCTATTTATTCTTGAGAAAACTTAGTAATCATCAGGCATAGGAGCATATCCTATGCTTTTTGTATTTATAACAAAATGTATTGCACTTCGCATAATATGAGTGATATATTTTCGTTTGATATACCAATTGTATTATTATGAATTTATGGTATAATATTATTGGTGATATGAATGAGTTGGGAAAATGTAAAAAAAGAATTGGAAAGTGATGAATATAAAACTGAATATGCACGGAGCGTGGATATTTTAAATTCTTTAATTAGACCATTAATGTTTATAAAAGTAAATTGTAATATTCATAAAAGCTTTACCGGCACTTTGTTTTTTAAATTTATAATAGATGATTTAATACATAGTTTAATTGGTTTAAAGGTTTTGTTGGATGAAGGAATTGTTAATTCTTGTAAAAGAGAACTGCGATATATATTAGAATTAGCAGTAAAGGCTTGTTTGGTTTCTCAAAAATATTCAAGAGAGAGCTTTGATAAACAACTTTTAATTTATAAGAAGTTATTGAAAGACACTAATATTTCTATGGTTGAAGAGATAAAGTTTCATTTTTTTGACGAAGAATATAGAGGACAATTTATTTCTGACGTAAAACGAGAATATGGAATATTATGTGATTATGTTCACTGTACCCCTGTCCAAATAAAAGAAAGGTTAGATTTAGATAATATCGGAAAAACATTAGGATTAGGTGGAACTGAGGAATTATTTCAATTAAATAATTTTATAGAGAAAGTTCTTTCTCTTGTTATTGTTCTTTGTTTACATGCAGTACCGAATTGGTGTGTTGGAGATTGGATAGTAGAAAGAAACGGAGATACTGTCGAATCATATTTTCAATGTTCTAAATATTTTGCAGAAATAGATAAATATTATGATTATAAATGTGAACGTCAAGAAAAACTTGATGAGTTAAGCAAATGTAGAAAAAGTAGAATAAAGATTTAATTTATAATGGGTAGGTTAATATGCAATGATGAATAATTCGTTTTTGAAATCAGATATAGGGGCACAATCGGCATGGAAGGGATTTTCTTCTCAGACATTGTATATCGCTTCTAGGCTTATAAATGATGACAAGGGATATGATTATTATCCTGAGGATATCGAAGATCTAATAATAAAAAACGGGGAAAATGTAATTGAAGCTGTGCAAGTGAAAAATATATCGTCAGCGCTTACTATATCAAGTCTGGCATCCACCAAAACTTCCAAAAGTGGCGAAGGCTTTTTTAAACGAATGTGTAGTTTACATGCACAATATTCGAAATTCAAGTGTATTAAAATAGTTTATTTTGGAGAACTTGGAACGGAATTATTAGACTTTAGTAAGGGTGTGTTGGGAGCAAAAGACAAATTAATAAGAAAATTAGAAGAAAATCACAATGTTTCTACTTCGGATGCAAAATGGTTGCTCGAATCAATTACATTTGAAAAAGTAAGTATAAATGAGTTAGAGGAAAACATAAAAAATCAAATTCAAGAATATGTTCCAGTTATGCCTGCACCAGATATAGCTCGATTATTGCTAACTCAGTATATATCAAATCTTTCCAATTCTAAAGGTTACACTAGTTTAGCATTATGGAAAGATAGAATGCATAAAATTGGAACTGATATAGCAGCACTTGACGGATATTATAAAGAATATGATAAATCACTAGTAAGGTTAACTGAATTTAATATCAATAAAGAAAGTGCTCAAATACAATATGAATATTCTCAGGGTATTTCTGCCCATCCAACTCACATTAGAATGGGTTTGGATTTTTATAGAAAATCATGGATAGAAAAAATAGATGCTGCTATTACTCATACTGGAGTTGCTGTTGTTAAAGGTGTTTCTGGACAAGGTAAATCTACTCTTTGTTATAGATATCTAATTGATAAGTTTTCGGAAGAATTTGTGTTTTGCGTTCGTTCAATCGCCTCTGAATCACAAGCACAAAATCTTGTAACTGCTCTTTTAGCTTTAAATAAGCATTGTGAAAATTTAGTTGTTTATATTGATGTTATACCGGGAGAGTATAATTGGGCATTTTTGTTGCAAGAATTACAAACGCGTGGGCTAGCCGTTCCGGTATTAATATCAATAAGAGATGAAGATTATAATGCGACTAGAATAAGTGGTAAAGCCATCTTGTATGATATCATAGAATTGCAATTGACAAAAGAAGAGGCTAAAACAATATATGATAATTTTACAGCAGGAAATCCTCATTCCCGACATAGAAGTTTTGATGAGGCGTGGATTAATTTTGGTGGTAATGGTCCATTGATTGAATTTGTTTATTTGCTAACAAACAATCAGACATTGACTCAGAGATTATCTGAACAGGTAAACACACTATTGCAAGAACGAGTTCCTGATTCTTGGTTGAACTTGCTAAATATAGTTTGTTTTACAGGACGTTTAGGATGTTCTGTTGATTTTGAACATGTAAAAAACGAGATATCATGTGATTCAATGTTTTCTGCCATACAACGGTTATGTGATGAATATTTAATAAGAGTAATCGATGATGGAAACAGAATAGAAGTTCTTCATCCTGTGCGAGCAAAAATAATATACGATATTTTGTGCAAATTAATTGGTGATAACTCAGACAAAATGGTTATTTCGGCACTGAAATGTGTTGAATCAACTAATAGTAAGGTTATTCTTTTAGACTATTTTACTAACCATAAATATGATTTAATAGCAATTGAAAAAATCGCAAAATTGACATTTTCTGATTGGATATCTTATGGGAATGTTTTAAAAGTAATGCTATGGCTTGATGTAAAAAGATATGTGGAAGACAACGCGAATTGCATTAGTAATTTAATTAAAAAACGCGGAAAAGGTTGGCTTTGTTTCATTCCACTTGATTTCACAGGGTTAGATCGTCCAAATGAAATCATAGCTGAAAGTATGTTGTTAGGGTTACCTAACATTAATCGTGATTCTATGATACAAGCTATAGAAGAAACAAAAGCATCCCTTACTTCACTTATGCTCGATTATAAAGTTACTGATTGCTTTTTGACTAATAGTAACATTCCTTCTTCGATGCCAAATACAGATGAAGGGTGGACATTATTTGGCTACTCTTTATTTTGGTGTTCCAAGAGAGAAATCAAAATAAATCTTAATTATGAAATCGAACAGATGTTGAATGAGATGAAACGCGGTGATATACAATCTCGTGCAGACGCCATTAGAGGTCTGTCGGAATATCCTGAATTATTAGAGTATTACAACATTGCTGAGGATACACTTATTGAACGTTTGATAAAAGAATTTCAGGTGATATATTTTCATAAAAACAATGATGAGGTTTGTTGTAAATTTATTCCACCGTTTGTTAAGGACTCATCAGAACAAAATATTGAAATAGAAAAAAATCAAAATCAATACTGGCGCATAAAGATGCTTGATATTTTACAACAGATATACCCTGACAAAGAATACATTGACATCGAATTAATAGGTGTAAATATTGTTGATGACTTAGGTATTAAGCCATTGGACTATAAATTGAGAATCGAAAAAAAGAATAGACATATACAGTGGATGTCTGATATAAACGCTTGGGTGAAAACAAGAATAGATTTTGAGTTGAGACCGGATTCTTGGAATGAGTATGTAGCAAAAATAGATGAGTTAAGAATAGATGCAAATGATTTGGTGTTAGATACTATCAAATGTATTGATGATTTGTATAAGAAAAAGAATCTTAACAAAGAACGTTGGGATAAGGTAGTATCAAAAATGCAAGTGTTTAGCAGACATGTTTTCGCAGAAAATAGATTGCCAAAATCAGCAGTTGATCCATATTGTTTACATACTGAAAGTACAAAAAAACTACCGTCAGGTGAAGATTATCCCTTATTACAATTGTTGTCTCTTGAAAAATACAAAAAGTTTAGGAAGTATTTGAGTGAAACATATACTTCACTAGAAAACTTTTACAATCAGTTTCAAGAAGTTTTAGTTGTAAGAGTAAAAAACAAATCTATAGATACTGTTAAAAATCCACGTTTAGCAATGTATAATTTATTTACTGCTGCAAAACATCTTCTTGATTTTCAACATGAATATCGTGCTTTGTTTTCAAGTTATAGTACATTGATGGATGATTTTGATATAGCGGAAATTCAAAATATGTTGACTTTAATGAATGTATGGAGGACGGTGTTAG
Organism: uncultured Eubacteriales bacterium; assembly: GCA_900545865.1. Classification (GTDB taxonomy): domain Bacteria; phylum Bacillota; class Clostridia; order Monoglobales; family Monoglobaceae; genus UMGS1820. The sequence goes on along the minus strand of URAN01000009.1, from coordinate 50,227 downwards.
ATAATCCTATAAAGGGTTATGCGATTGCATACGATGCAAAACAAAAATTTAGAAAAGGCAAGGATTATTTTGAAAAAACCGTCTCAAACTTTAGCACTACCAGTGACTTCAAAGTACACTCTACAGAAACTCAAATATATATTTTGGATGAATTTGATTTACTTAGTGATTCTACATTGGAAGAAAACTATGCAAAAACAGTGTTATTACTGAGAAAAGCATTTTCAAACGCTTTGATATTTGATAGTAACAGGTGGTATGTTGAAACCCAGCAAAAGGAATTAGTATATGTTCCGTTGTTCAAAGGAGTTGCAATGGGTTCAGCTTTTTCTATTCCTATATATAGATTGTTAGATATGGATGAGTTAAAGTTGAGAGAATCTATCTTGCCATGCGAAATTGACGATACACTAATATATAACTTTTTGAATTTGCCGGCAGAAAGGTTATTGCTGTGGAAGGATGTTTTAGCTAATGTTGCAGGAGTAAAAGTGATTTTAAAACAATATTCTGAAGTTTATTTTTCTACTAAAAATGAATTGTGCGCCTTTGGTTTTGAAGCATATAAAAATGCACTTTTAACTGAATTAGATACTATGGTGCACAAAGGTGAAAAAAACAAACTTTTTGTAAAGGAACTGTTGAAAAAAGCTGATGATGAGAACAAAGAATATTTAGAGGTGGTTGCCTTGCTTCTTGATTCAATTGCTGAAATAAGAGATAAGATAGCAAACGAAGAGGAGGTTTCAAACGAAATTGATATTATAGAAAAAGTCGTTGGAGCTATGGTGCTTGTACAACCATTTGTAGCTGAAGTTTAAAAAGCGAACTTATAATGTTTTATTACGAAAAGAACATTGCTAAAAAGCGATGTTCTTTTTCTTATATACTGATAAAATATATCTAATCGTGCGATAGATTTTACCTGATTAGGAGATGATATTATAGAGGTGAAAACAAATGGAAAAAGAACAGTATATTGATGTCAAAAATTATATCAGGCAAAAGAACGGTTTATATTATGCGGTAATGGTTTATACGAATGTCAGAGGTGAGAGAAAAGAGAAATGGTTCCCAACTAAACTTCGGGTTAAAGGTAATAAGACAAAAGCAGAAGCGTTTTCTAGAATGGTTTTGAGAGAATTTAAAATACCTCGTGAAGACTTATGCCATCACGAGGTGAAAGAAGATGTATCTATTGATGAATCACAACCTATTGAACCGCAGTTGTTGTCTGCTGTTCTTGATAAAATCACTTTATCTGAATTGTCTGCAGAGCAGGTATCCAATCTATTGTTTGCAGATTATATGAAGATGTATTTGCCATTGACGAAAAAGAGAAAACGGCGTATTGAGGATACTACTTACGCCGGATATTGTGAGAATGTTAGATTTCCTATTGAACCATATTTCAGAAAAAGTAAAGTTCGGTTAAAAGATTTAACTGCACAGGATATTCAAGGTTTTTATGATGTGCAATTAGAGCGTGTTAAACCTAATACAGTAATTCATTATCATGCAATAATAAGATTAGCATTGTGTTATGCTCGTAAGATGGGTTATATCAAGGAAAATCCGATTGAACAAGTTGAAAAGCCGGAGAAAAACAAGTTCGTCGGAACTTATTATACATCCGATGAGGTAAATCAACTGATTTCCTTGACTAAAGGAACTAAACTTGAAATTGCGGTTGTTTTTGCTTGTTTTTATGGACTCAGGAGAAGCGAATGTGTCGGATTAAGGTGGTCGGCGTTTGACTTTGAAAATAACATTTTTCATATCAACCATACAGTAGTTTTAACATCTGTTAACGGTAAACGCACACTTGTTACAAAAGATGCTGCAAAAACTGATGCAACCATAAGGTCTATGCCTTTATCCGCTGATATTAAAAAGCAATTACTTGAAATCAAGTGTATTCAAGATAACAACCCAAAGCGACGTAAGAAGAATTATAATAATCAGTGGTCAGATTATTTGATGGTTACTGAAAACGGTGATTTGATTTCGCCGGATTATGTTACTGATACTTTTGGCAGGCTCATCAAGAAAAATAAAATGAGACATATTAGATTTCATGATTTACGACACCCGTATGTCAAGCTAAAACTAAAAATTTCATCAGCTTATCACTGCCGTATTTTCGGCACAAAAGTCCTTGATTTTCCACTCGATTTCAAGCCTGTTATCGGGATATACGCACACCTTTTCAATGAGCACATCCGCAAGTGCTTGTGTTAAAGTGTTTTCTTTTTTTATAGTTTTTGCGGTCTGAACGATTTTTGTTCTGTTCTCAATTTTAAGGCGATTTTGCTCCTCCGACTGACGGCATTTATCGTATCGTATTCGATAATTTTCAGCCTTTGTGTCATACTCCTGTTTTAGCTGCCTATATTCATCAAGAGTAATTTTTTATGTCAAAAGATGCTCATATAATTTTTGCTTTTCTTTTTGGCAAGCTACTATCTGTTTTTCTATATCCGCAAGTTGTTCGGTTTTTATCTGTGCAGTATCAGCTTTTGAAACATCATCAATATTCAATATAATTTCAGCCTGCTTTGAAATTATATCAAAAACAGCTTGATTTAATGAGCTTTCCGATATTTCCGATTTATAGCAAGGCTCCGTTTCATCGTTCCTTGTATAACTGCATCGGTATATCGGTGTTTTTTTCGGCACATAGTCCATTGCGTGTTGACAGCAACCGCACTCAACCTTTCCACGAAGCGGATAACTCCGCTGTTGTTTATTCGGCTGCTTAAATGTTCGGCGTACCGCATTTGCTCTTTCAAACAATTCCTTTGAAACAATGCTTTCGTGATGATTGGGAATTTTAATCCATTCGCTTTCATCACGCTTAATCATTTTCGTGCTGCCCACATCCTGCACCTTTTGTTTCAGCATTACAAACATACCCATATACTGTTCGTTGACAATAATTCGGTTTATAGTGGAAATACTCCAATATTTACAATTTGGAAAACGAGAGCCGTAATTCCCTTTAATGCCCTTATACTGTGCAGGGGTAGGAATATTTTTGTCAAATAACAGTTTTGATATATATGCGGCTGATTTCCCGTCAGCGGTAAGCTCGAATATCATTTTAACAGTTTCGGCAGCTTTTTCGTCGATAATCTGTTCGCCATTTTTACCGGGTTTATAACCGTAAGTATAATTTCCCGATTTATATTCACCACGCCTCATTTTTGTGTATTTGGCACTCTTTGTTTTGACCGATAAATCTCGGCTGTAGTACTCATTTACAAGGTATTTAACAGCAACAGCAATACCGCCCGTATCACCTTTATGTTCATCACTGTCATAATTATCGCTGACAGATACAAACCTTACTCCGAACAGAGGAAATATCTGCTGTGTGAAATATCCGACCTCAATGCTGTTTCTTCCAAAGCGTGAGAAGTCTTTTACCAAAATGCAGTTTACTTTATAGGTTTTAACATCGGTCAAAAGCTGCTGAACGGCGGGGCGTTCAAATAATGAAGTTAGATAACGATACTTTTCAAAATCGCATAAAATCAACATTTTAGGACAACAGGCAAACAACTATGTACTTGAAACTTAATACAAATCAAAGAATACCTGCAAAAATGGTATTCTTTTTTTGTTGTTCAAACCACGAAAGGAAAATCAGAAATGAAAACCGAAAATTCAAAGCAGTTATGCCCTGTTTGTAAAATCGGGCAGGACACATATTTGCTCGACAACAGAAATCCGTTTTGTTCGTACTTGCATTGCCATAACGGCAAAACGTGTTCGGCGTATGTGCCGCTTGAAAAACAGAATAAACCGGAGCAACGGCGTCAGGATTGATAAAAAATCCCGGCGCTTTTTTAATTTCACAGGAAAGGAGATTTTTGAAATGGCAGTTTTCAGAATAGACAAAACGCGCGACTATACCGTGATGAGCAACCACCATTTGAGAAATACGGAATTATCATTAAAGGCAAAGGGATTGTTATCCCTTATGCTGTCGCTCCCCGAAAATTGGGACTACACGACAAAGGGGCTTGCAGCAATCTGCAAGGACGGAATCGACAGCATAAGCTCCTGTATCAGAGAGCTTGAAAAGCACGGATATATTATCCGTGAGCGTATGAGAAATGAAAAAAGACAGCTCACCACGATTGAGTACACGATTTTGGAGCAGCCTAAAAACACGCCGCCTGAACTGGAAAAACCTATACGGGAAAATCCTGTATTGGATATTCCTGCACAGGCAGAGCCTATACAGGAAAACACCGCACAATTAAATACTAATAAATCAAATATAAAAGAATTAAATACGGATATATCAAATACTTATCCTATCAAATCATATCAAAAAGAGCCGGAGCCGACAAAGGCGGCACAGCTACCAAAAGAAAAATCGGATAGGATTGGATATGATGATGTGGAAACATACAGACAGATAATCAAAGAAAATATCGACTATGATGTTTTAAGCGTCAACCTCAACCGTGACGCCTCTATGCTTGACGAAATCGTTGACCTTATGACAGAAACGGTTTGCACACAGAAATCAAGTCTTGTCATTGCCGGCGATACCTACCCTGCGGCAATCGTGAAATCAAAGCTGTTAAAGCTGACCTCCGAGCATATTGAGTATGTTATCGACTGTATGAGGGAAAACACTTCGGATATTCGCAATATCAAAAAATATTTGTTGGCGGCGCTGTTTAATGCTCCCTCCACCATTGACAGCTATTACACGACAAAAGTACATCACGATATGGCAAACTTTTAAGGCGGTGCGTCTATGAAAAAATCCGATTACAAAAAGTGCAGACCGCCTTAAAAACAGTGTTTTGATAATAAAACGCGTTTTAACAAATCAAATTTGAGAAAGGAAAAAATAAAATGAATTTCAAAAGCAAATTAAAAAATATTCTGTCGGCGGCATTGGCAGTATCAACGCTGCTTTCGGGATTTACGCCGATAACGACCTATGCGGCACAGGTAAACGAATATGTCGATCCTGCGGATATATGGGTATCTGCAAACGGCAGAACAAACGAGCTTGATTTTAATGCGACTATCACGCAGGAAACAAGCTGGTGCACGGTATGCAACAAAGACACGATAATGCTTACTTACAGAACGCCCGAATATACCAAAAGCGGAACAACCGCATTAAACAGGGGCGTTAAATTTTCGGACGGAACAATGGTTGACGGAAAAACAAAGGGCAATCTTGATAACGGGCGACCGAATCAGGACGCAAGCTACACAACATACCATTGGACTAAATCTATTTGCCAGACCTGCGGAACAATAAACTCCGTTGACGGCAGAGACGCATACGGATTCAGCCGTAATGTTTACGGACTAAACTCCTGCGACCACAATTTTTTCTTGGACTTTGACAATACCACCTACACCCCGTACAATGAAAGCTATCATACAACGGTATTAAAGGCAGGACGCTATTGTCAGTTTTGCAAAGGTACGAAAGCACGAGCTTCCGAAAAACGAGAGCAGCACGATTTTTCCGAAACGGTTGACGGGCAGATTGGCAACAACCGCTTTTTCATTTCCGAAACGTGCGGCGACTGCGGATATTCAACAAGTGAGTATGTAACCGCAAAATCTGTTGTTTCGTCATACTACGGAAATGCGGATAATAAATCCCACACCGTAACCGTCAGCGACTTGTCGGACAGCGGCGTACATACAAGTATTCGCTACGGAACGAGTGCAGGCAAATGCAATCTCACTTCTGCTCCGAACTACACCGACGCCGGATATTATCCCGTGTACTATGAAATCTCATATAAGTATCAGGGCGAAACAATGACGGAAAACGGTGTATCGTATGTGTGGCTGCTGGAGGACAAAAAGGACGATAACAGCGGCGGAACTGTTATTGTACTTCCCGAAAAACACGAACACGATTACAGATATTTGGAAACCGTTGCTCCCTCCTGTGATAACCTCGGCTATGAACGCTGGCAATGCGATGGCTGCGGAAATCTTGACAAGAGAAATTACACCAAAGCGACCGGACATAATTACAAGGCAATTACAATTCGTGAAGCAACCTGCAAGCAAGGCGGCTTGAAATTAAACCTCTGCGACAAATGCGGCAGCTTTTATGAGGAAACAACTCCCGTCGGTGAGCATAAATACAAGACTGAAAAAGTACAACCCACTTGCAGAAATGTAGGCTATACAAATCACATCTGCGAAATTTGCGGCAATTCATATATTACCGATATGACGCCGATTATCTCACACGCTTATGAGCGTATCACCAAAGAGCCGACCTGTACCGATAAAGGCTATACAACCTCAACCTGTACTATGTGCGGACTGAATTATGTTTCGGACTACACCGAGCCTACCGGACACGATTGGGACGAGGGACATACCGTTACAAATTCCACTTGTGAGAGCGAGGGTGTAATTGAGTACCGTTGTAAAAATACAGGCTGCAATGAAAAAATGATTAAAGCGGAATCCGCAACGGGACATACACCGGGCAAGGAAGCTACTTGCACAGAGCCGCAAACTTGTGAAAAATGTAGTACGGTTTTAGAACTTCCGAAAGGACACAGCTATTCCGAAAAGATAGTTGCTCCGACTTGCACAGCTATGGGCTATACAGAATACAAATGCGATAATTGCGACGACAGCTATATCGGCGATTACACCGATAAGGCAGAACACAAATATGCGAAAAATATTACTGCTCCCACTTGTACCGAACACGGCTACACAACAAATACTTGCGTAAACTGCGGTGATGAATTTGTTTCGGACTACACAGAAAAGAAACCGCATAACTACAATGCGGAAATCACAAAGCCGACTTGTACCGGGTTTGGTTATACAACTTACACTTGTGCAGACTGCGGCGATAAATATATTTCCGACTATATGGATAAGACCGAACACAATTACAGCAAAAAAGTAATTGAGCCGACCTGCACCGAGCACGGATATACAATCTACACCTGCCCCGACTGCGGCAAGGAATATATCGCAGACTTAACGGAACATAAAAATCACAGCTACACCGAAACCGTAATTGCCCCCACCTGCACAGAAATGGGCTACACGATTTTTACTTGTGATTGCGGCGATTCCCACAAAGGCAACTACACGGATAAAATTCCTCACAATTACAAAAAGACAGTAACCGAGCCGACCTGTACCGAAATCGGATTTACAACTTCCGTTTGCGAGGTCTGCGGCGACACGGTTAAGAGCGATTACAAAAATGCAAAGGGACACGCACCGTCTGAATGGATAATTGACGAAGCGGCTACCATTGAACACGGCGGCAAAAAACATATTGAATGTGTGGAGTGTAAAGAAATTTTGCAAAGCACCGATATTTCCAAACTTGTGGCAAAGGATAATTCGGACGAGGACGGCAAAGCCGAAATCGGCGGATATTCCGTTATTCTCACGGACAAAAACAATAAGCCTGTGTTTAATTCCGAAATCACGATTGACAAGGACGATAACATTTCAATCCGCTTGCCGAAAAACAGACTGCTTGATTTTGCTGACAGAACAACAATAACCGTATTCAACACCGAAAATCAGACAGCAGCAACGGGTTTGAATATCTTTGTTACGGACAACAACGGCAATAACGCAACAGGCGTAACAGACGAAAACGGACAGTTTATCGCGCCCGACAAAAAATCCTCAACAGGCGACGATAACGGCACTATCGGAAAAGAGGACGGCGACAGTAAACTTACCTATGTTATCAAGGTTACGGATAAGCTCAATGTTACAATTCCGAACTGCGAAACCTATACCGGCGAAAGCAATAACATTGTTGTAAAGCTGCCCGACGGTTTAATTTTGACACAGGATAGCCCTGCAATCATCACCGTAACCGACCAGAACGGCAATCCCCAAAAGGGTGTGTCTGTTATCGTAATAGCCGACAAGGACTATATCGAAAAAGGTATGACCGATATGTACGGAAAGCTGACCGTACCGCCCGTAAATTCGGGGCTTACCGATAAAGACGGAAAGGTTAATTTACAAAGCTACTATGTTTTCGTAAATGATGAAAAGGGCTATATCGAAAATGCTCTTGTTACTCTGAATGAGGACAATTCTTTCAGCGTAAAACTTCCGGCTGAAAATATGATTGATTATGCAAACCGAATCACCGTAACCGTGCTTGACAAGGACGGCGCACCGCTTAAAGATATTTCCGTTACCGTTTCTGACGCTGCGGAAAACAGCGAATCGGGTATTACAAATGCAGACGGGAAAATTATTGTGCCGCCGACAAACTTTGACTATACCGACGCAAACGGCTATTCAGAGGTTGACGGTTTTATCGTAACCGTTGTAAATAAATCGGGTGCGATTGAAAAAGCGTATGTTAAACACAATTCGGAAATCAAAAACGAGGACGGCAGCATTAAATTGGCAGAAAACATTTCTGTTGAACTGCCCGAAAGCGTAAAGTTTGATTATGCGAACAGAATTATTATAACCGTATCAAACAAGGCAGATAATGCGGCTGTAAAGGATATGAGTGTTGTTGTTTCCGAAAAAGCCGTTGAGGACACGGAAATAAAGTCTTTGACAGGTGTTACCGATAAAGACGGAGTTATCATTCTTCCTCCTACAAGCGAGGGCATTACCGATAGAGACGGTAAGACAGATATTTCCGAAACCATACCGGGCAAGGACACAGACGGCGACGGAAAATCAGATACAGAGGACACCAAAGCAGAATATAATATCACGGTTGAGGACACAAAGGGCAAGATTGAAAATGCGTATATCGAAATTAAAGACGGTAAAATTACCGTTACACTTCCCGATACGCATACGCTAACAACTTCAAATCAGACAACCGTAACCGTTCTCGATAAGGATAATAAAGCCGTTGCAAATGTTTCCGTAACCGTTACGGATAAAAACAAGGCGACAGCAACAAAATCTACTGATACAAACGGTAAAATTACTGTTCCTGTCAAGTCAACAGGTGGCGGCGGCTCATCTTCCGGCGGTAGCGGCGGTCGAGGCGGCAGCTCCGGCGGCGGATATTATACAACCGTAAATGTTAAAATTACCGACAATGACGGAAAAGCTGTTACAAACTTCTCAAAGAGCACTGACAGCAAAGGCAATTTAACAATTACTCTGCCGAGCGGAAAAACGCTTGACAACGGAAACTTTTATACTGTTACCGTAACCGATAATAAAGGCAACGCAAAAGCCGGAACTTCTGTAATTCTCAAAGATAAAAACAAGGGCGAAGCAACAGGCACGACAGATAAAAACGGTGTTGTAACACTTCCGGGCAAAACACATACGGCGTACATTTTCGGATATGCGGACGGCACTTTCAGACCGGACAATAATATGAGCCGTGCCGAAGCAGCGGCAATTTTCGCAAGACTGATTTCCGAACAGAAAGGCGAAAAGATAAGCGGCAAATCCGATTTTGCAGATGTCAAGTCAAATGAATGGTATTCAAAGTTTATCGGATATATCAAAAAATATGGTATCATCAAAGGCTATGACAATAACACCTTTAAGCCGGACGAAAATATATCCCGTGCGGAATTTGTTGCTATGACTGTCAGATTTAATTCTCTGTTTAATGATGTAAAAAAAGGCAGCTACACCGTTAAATACACCGATGTTGCAAGCAACTATTGGGCGTATTCTGACATTGCTTATGCAAAACACGCAGGCTGGCTTAACGGCTACGCTGACGGCTCATTCAAAGGCGATAACGCTATTACCCGTGCGGAGGTCGTAACCGTTGTAAACAAGGCAACCGGCAGAATTGCTGACGAGGGGTACATCAATAAAAATCTTTCGTCATTAAATAAATTTACCGACCTTAAAAACAATTCACATTGGGCATTTTATGCAATCGCTGAATCGGCGAATACGCATATCGGCGTTATAGGCACGGACAATGAAACTTGGGTAAAGTAATGTCATTGACCGAAAATTGAGTGTAAATTGACTTAAATATGGGAGCAGTTTTTTCTGCTCCCTAAAACTTTTCAAGGAGGTGTTGCTTATTGCAGGAAGAAATTGAAAAGAAAACGGTTGCGCTTGCCATATCCGGCAGCAAAATTACCGGGCGGACGCTTGCAAAAGCGATTTCCGTTTACTTAAATCACCGCAAAGGAAAACTGCCGGACTTAAAGCACGGCAGGCAGACCATTAAAGACCTGATGAAGCATAATACGGCTCTTTCAAACATTGAGATTACCGATAAAAATATCAGGTCGTTTGAATCTACGGCGAAAAAGTACGGAATTGATTTCGCACTCAAAAAGGACAATTCCGAAAAGCCGCCCCGATACCTTGTCTTTTTCAAGGGCAGGGACGCAGATGTTCTGACAATGGCGTTTAACGAGTATTCGCAGAAAATATTAAGGCAGAAAGAAAAGCCCTCTGTTAGGCAGGCTATCCGCAAGTTGGCGGAAATTGCAAAATCACAGCATAAAGACCGTGAAAAAATCAAGGACAGGAGCATTGAGCGATGACGGCGGCGGATAAGAAAAAAATCATTTCAAATCTGCCGTTTCTCATTTTCTTTTGGATATTCGATAAATTGTCATACGCCGTGCGTCTGTCGGAGGAAAACATTTTAATATCGGTTGTTAAGGGAGTATCGGAGCTTACAAAAGCGCCGCTGCTCTCTTTTCATTTTACCGATATTTCAATAGGCGCCATTGGTGCGCTTGCGGTCAAGGGCATTTTGTATCTGCGGAGCAAAAACGCAAAGAAATTCAGAAAAGGTATTGAATACGGCTCTGCACGCTGGGGCACGCCGGAGGATATTAAGCCGTACATTGACGAGGATTTTTACAATAATATTCTGCTGACGAACACGGAACGGCTGACAATGAACAGCCGCCCGAAAAATCCAAAATTCGCACGAAACAAGAATGTGCTTGTAATCGGCGGCAGCGGTAGCGGAAAAACAAGGTTTTTTGTAAAACCAAATCTTATGCAGATGACGACAAGCTACTGCGTGACCGATCCGAAAGGGACTATCCTTGTCGAGTGCGGAAAAATGCTTCAAAAAGGTGGCTACAAAATCCGTTCGCTCAATACGATAAATTTCAAAAAGAGTATGCACTACAATCCCTTTGCCTATATTCGCAGCGAAAAGGATATTTTGAAGCTGGTAAATGTCATAATCGCAAACACCAAAGGCGACGGCGAAAAGTCGGGCGAGGATTTTTGGGTTAAGGCGGAACGGCTTTTGTATTGCGCTCTAATCGGCTACATTTACTATGAAGCGCCCGAAGAAGAAAAGAACTTCATCACGCTTTTGGATTTAATAAATGCAAGTGAAGCCCGTGAGGACGACGAAAATTACAAAAGCCCCGTGGATATGCTCTTTGACAGGCTCGCAGAGCGTGAGCCGGAGCATTTTGCGGTTAAGCAATATGTCAAATTCAAACAGGCAGCCGGCAAAACCTTAAAAAGCATTTTGATTTCGTGCGGTGCAAGGCTTGCACCGTTTGATATTAAGGAGCTGCGCGACCTAATGGAATATGACGAATTGGAGCTTGACACATTGGGCGACGAGAAAACGGCGCTCTTTGTTATCATTTCCGACACGGACGATACTTTCAATTTTGTTGTCGCTATAATGTATTCCCAGTTTTTTAATCTGCTTTGCGACAAGGCAGACAACGAATACGGCGGCAGACTTCCCGTGCACGTCAGATGTTTGCTTGACGAATTTTCAAATATTGGGCAAATACCGAAGTTTGAAAAGCTGATTTCAACTATCCGAAGCCGTGAAATATCCGCTTGTATTATCTTGCAGGCACAGAGTCAGCTAAAAGCCATTTACAAGGACAATGCCGACACGATTATCGGAAACTGTGATACAACTCTCTTTTTGGGCGGCAAGGAAAAATCCACGCTCAAAGAGCTTTCGGAAACTTTGGGAAAAGAAACGATTGATATGTATAACACTTCCGAAACACGCAGCAATCAGAACTCTTACGGAACGAATTATCAAAAGCTCGGAAAGGAGCTGATGAGCCAAGACGAATTATCTGTAATGGACGGCGGTAAATGTATTTTGCAGCTTCGGGGCGTGCGGCCGTTTTTATCGGACAAATACGATATAACAAAACACCCCCGTTACAAAATGCTGTCGGACTATGACAAGAGAAATGCGTTTGATATGGAAAAGTATATGAAACGCAGAAAACCTATTGTAGCAAAAGACGAGGTTTTTGACTACTACAAAATTGACCTGCCGGAAGAAGAAAATAAAAATACCTCTATGCAAAAAACATAAAGGTACTTTGGCGGGGTTTAGAGGATTTGAACCTCTGGGAAGTGTTTCATATATAAAAGTGCTGTTGTTAAATCAGTGCCGTTTGTATCTGCTACAAACCCCACAACAACCCGTAGATACCGCCAGAAAACAAGAAACTATAAACATCATCAATTTATCCCCTTTGATTTCAAATTTAATTTTCAAATCATTGTTGATTTTTTTGGTGTATGAAACAGTTGTTCCGGCAATTAACAACGCAACAGCACACAATATGAACTTATTTTATAAGTTTATTATACTACAAAAATTATTAAAATTCAAGGAGGAAATTTAATTATGCAGTTTTTTTCAGAAGCGGTCAATGTACTGCAAACACTTGTAATTGCGCTCGGCGCAGGTCTTGCGGTCTGGGGCGTTGTCAACCTTTTGGAAGGCTACGGCAACGATAACCCCGGTGCAAAATCGCAGGGTATCAAGCAGCTTATGGCAGGCGGCGGTGTCGTGCTGATTGGTACTTCCCTCATTCCTTTGCTGTCAGGATTGTTTTAATCGGTGGACAGCATTTTTGAAAAAATTACAAAGGCAATCAATGACTTTCTTATGTCGGTTATCGAGAGCAGCTTATCTACAATGTTCAACGACGTAAACGAGAAAGTCGGCACTATTGCTGCGGAGGTAGGCAAAACTCCACAGCAATGGAACGCAAGCGTGTTTTCGATAATTCAGACGCTTTCGGAAAATGTAATACTCCCGATTGCGGGGCTTATTATCACATTTATTCTTTGCTATGAGCTAATCACAATGATAACAGAGAAAAACAATATGCACGATATTGACACATTTATGTTTTTCAAATTTTTGTTCAAGGCATGCGCGGCGGTTGTAATCGCAACGCACACCTTTGACATTATTATGGGTGTGTTCGATTTGGCGCAGTATGTTGTCCGGCAAAGCTCCGGCGTGATAGGCTCAAATACAAGCGTGGATATATCAAGCGCTATAACCGATATTCATTCAACGCTTGAAACAATGAGCACGGGCGAGCTTGTTTTGCTTATGCTTGAATCGTCATTGATTAGCCTTTGTATGAAAATTCTATCCGTCTGCATTACCGTCGTAATATTCGGGCGAATGATAGAAATTTACTTGTATAGCTCCGTTGGGGCAATTCCGTTTGCCACTATGACAAACCGTGAATGGGGGCAAATGGGAAACAACTATTTAAGAGGACTTGTCGCTCTCGGCTTTCAGGGATTTTTCATAATGGTATGCGTCGGCATTTATGCGGCGCTTGTAAACAGTCTGACATTCACATCTGATATTCAGGCGACCTTATTAAGTGTTGCAGCATATACCGTTGTTTTATGCTTCACCCTGTTTAAGACGGGCGGCATTTCAAAATCAATATTTAATGCTCATTAAGGAGGACGAAATGAAAAAATACAATATCATATATGCAGATCCGCCGTGAAAGTACAAGGGCGGACTTTTGCGCGGCAGTCCGGCGAATCACTATCCCGTAATGACGGTTGAGGAAATTTGCGAATTGCCCGTACCGAAATTTGCGGCTGACGACTGCGTTCTGTTTATGTGGGCGACATTTCCGAAATTAGAAGAAGCCTTTGAGGTTATTAAGGCTTGGGGCTTTAAGTACAGCACGGTTGCTTTCGTGTGGGTAAAGAAAAACAAAAAATCAGATAGCTGGTTTATGGGTATGGGCTGGTGGACGAGAAACAACGCGGAGGTTTGCCTCGTTGCAACAAAAGGACGCCCGAAACGGATTTCAAGAAAAGTACATCAGCTCATAATCTCGCCTGTTGAGGAACACAGCAAAAAGCCGGATATAACGAGAGATAAAATAATCGAGCTTATGGGCGACCTGCCGAGAGTGGAACTGTTTGCAAGACAGGCGCCGCCCGGCTGGGACGTTTGGGGCAATGAAGTATTAAATGATGTTTGGATTGAGTAAAGGAGTGATAAATTTTGCCTTATGTACCCGTACCGAAAGACTTAAACACGGTCAAAACAAAGGTAGCCTTTAACCTTACAAAAAGGCAGCTTATATGTTTTTCGCTTGCGGCTGCGGTTGGCGTACCGATATATTTTCTGACAAGAGGAATACTCGGCACAACGGGAGCCGTTCTGCTCTTGCTTGCGGCAGCGCTGCCGTTTTTCTTTTTTGCAATGTATGAAAAGAACGGACAGCCGCTTGAAATGATTTTGAAAAACTATATAACTACAAAATACAGAAAACCGCAGGTGCGGCCGTATGTAACGAATAACATTTATTCGGCAATAGAAAAACAAATTTTATTGGAACAGGAGGTTGATAAAATTGTCGGAACACAAAAAGAAAATCACGCTTTCGGCAGAAAAGCCGCTGACGTCAAGACAGCGAAAGCGGATAGCCGACGCCGTGAAAAAGGCAAAAATGCAGGGTAAAATTGCAATGAGCGCACAGGACACAATTTCATATAAGGAAATGCGGCCTGACGGAATCTGCATTGTCAAGGACAATTATTTCACGAAAACAATACAGTTTTATGATATAAATTATCAGCTTGCAAGAAACGAGGACAAAAATATAATCTTTGAAAATTACTGCGATTTCCTCAATTACTTTGATAAATCCATATCGGTGCAGCTTTCGTTTCTTAATCAGACAATGGATATATCCGATTTTGAAAAGTCCATTGCAATAAAACCGCAGAATGATGATTTTGACGGGATAAGAGCAGAATACACCGAAATGCTGAAAAATCAGCTTGCAAGGGGCAACAACGGAATCGTGAGAAAGAAATATATCACATTCGGAATTGAAGCCGATAATATCCAAAACGCAAAACAAAGGCTTGAAAGAATAGAGACGGATATAATCAACAATTTTAAGATTTTGGGCGTTCGTGCGTTTTCATTAAACGGTATGGAACGCTTGGAGCTTTTGCACTCGTGCTTTAACGGCGGCGAGAATAAATTAAATTTCTCTTGGAATTTGATATATAAAACGGGGCTTACCACAAAGGACTTTATCGCCCCGACCTCGTTCAATTTTTCGGACGGACGGTGTTTCAGAATGGGCGGCACGATAGGCGCCGTTTCATTTTTGCACATACTCGCGCCGGAGCTTACGGACGAAATGCTGAAAAACTTTCTTGAAATACAGTCGGCGCTGTCGGTCAATATTCATATTAAAAGTATCGACCAGAGCGAAGCCATAAAAATGATAAAGCGCAAAATCACCGACCTTGATAAAATGAAAATCGAGGAACAGAAAAAAGCCGTCAGAGCCGGTTACGATATGGATATAATTCCGTCGGATATAAATACATTCGGAATTGACGCAAAGAAATTATTAGAGGATTTGCAAGGCAGAAACGAAAGAATGTTTTTAGTTACCGTACTCATTATGAGTACGGCGAAAACAAAAAAAGCATTAAACAGCGCCATATTTGAGGTACAGTCTATCGCACAACAGCGAAACTGTCCTTTAAGAAGATTGGACTATCAGCAGGAGGACGGACTAATGGCAAGCGTGCCTATCGGCATAAACAATATCGGAATACAGCGGGCTTTGACAACTTCAAGCACCGCTATTTTTGTACCGTTCACTACGCAGGAGCTTTTTTCGGACAGTCCCGAAGCGTTATATTGCGGTCTTAATGCTCTCTCAAACAATATGATAATGGTTGACCGAAAAATGCTGAAAAATCCTAACGGGCTTATACTCGGAACACCGGGCAGCGGTAAATCATTTTCGGCTAAAAGAGAAATGACAAATGCGTTTTTGGTTACGAATGACGATATTTATGTGTGTGATCCCGAAGCGGAATACAATCCGCTGATACACGCACTTAAAGGGCAGGTTGTAAAGCTGTCGCCCACATCAAAGGACTACCTAAATCCGCTTGACATAAATATCAATTATTCGGACGAGGAAAATCCGCTTGCGTTAAAATCCGATTTTGTGCTTTCGTTCTGCGAATTGATAATCGGCGGACGTGACGGCTTGGAGCCTATCGAAAAGACGGTCATTGACAGGAGCGTTACACGGATTTATCAGAAATATTTTGAAAATCCCACTCCACAGAATATGCCTATCCTCGAAGATTTGTACGAGGAAATAAAGAAACAGCCGGAACAGGAAGCCGGGCGTATAGCCTCTGCTTTGGAGCTGTATGTCAAGGGCAGCCTTAATGTTTTCAATCATCATACGAATGTGGATATTTCAAACCGTATCGTTTGTTTTGATATTAAGGAGCTTGGAAAGCAGCTTAAAAAACTCGGAATGTTGGTTGTTCAGGACCAGATATGGAACAGAGTTACGATAAACCGGAACGAGCATAAGTCCACACGCTATTACTGTGATGAATTTCACCTGTTGTTAAAAGATGAGCAGACGGCGGCATACTCGGTTGAGATTTGGAAGCGTTTCAGAAAATGGGGCGGTATTCCGACAGGGATAACGCAGAATGTGAAAGACCTGCTTTCAAGCGCTGAAATCGAAAACATATTTGAAAACAGCGACTACATTTATATGCTGAATCAGGCGCAGGGCGACAGAGAAATCCTTGCGAAAAAATTAGGCATATCACCGCAGCAGCTTTCTTATGTAACGCAGTCGGGAGCCGGCGAGGGACTTTTATTCTACGGCAACACCATAATTCCCTTTATAGACCGTTTCCCGAAAGATACAAAATTGTATTCGTTAATGACGACTGTTCCGCAAGAGGTGGCAGGCAGTGAATAACTTAACGCATTTAAGCCTGTTTTCGGGCATAGGCGGAATTGATTTGGCGGCGGAAGCGGCAGGCTTTGAAACGGTGTGCCAGTGCGAATGGGCGGACTATCCGACAAGCGTACTTGAAAAGCGGTGGCCGACCGTGCCTCGCTTTCGTGATATTACTACTTTGACAAAGGAGGGATTTTTTGAAAAAACAGGACGAAAAACAGTTACCCTCATATCCGGCGGCTTCCCGTGCCAGCCGTTCTCATCGGCAGGACGGCAAAAAGGATTTGCCGACGCTCGGTATCTCTGGCCTGAAATGGTCAGAGTTATTTCCGAAATCAAGCCCCATTGGGTGCTTGGGGAGAATGTTGCCGGGTTTATCAATATGGGGCTCGACAAAACGATATTTGACTTGGAGCGTGCGGGCTACGCTGTTCAAACATTCGTATATCCGGCTTGCGGCGTCGGCGCGTGGCACGAGCGCACAAGAACTTTTATCGTGGGCGCTGATGTTTCCCACACCCCTTGCCTCCGACGACAGAACTGTAAAGGAAGCAATGAGTATGAACGTGTACCTCTCGGACAATGGGATATTCCGCAAGGTGAACAGGAACGGCACAAAATGGAGCCTTCCTCTGTCGGCGGCGGTGTTTTACTTAACGCCGATAGCGTCGGACGGAATGAGGTCAACCTTCAAGCCGGAGGTAATGCTCAAAAGCAAGGACAAGGCAAACTTGGCGGCACAGATTATACGGCTGGAAAATCCGCACTCGGAAACGGCAGCGCTCAATCCCGATTGGGTGGAATGGTTAATGGGTTTTCCTCTTGGCTGGACTGCGGTGTAGACGATATTTACCGTTGCGCTTCTAAAAAGTGGCTTACGGAAAACTTTGATAATATTGCGTGCAGGCGCTGCCTGCTGGACGGACGCAGGCTGTGGCAACGGGAGCCTGACGGTATTCCCCGTATAACAGAGGACACAGCCGGCAGAGCCGACAGATTAAAAACGCTCGGAAATGCCGTCTGCCCTCCGCAGGTTTTCCCCATACTCAAATGTATTGCAGATATTGAAACGGGAGCGTGCATAAATAATTGTGTGTTTGGAAAATAAAATTCACTCATAAAATGTATCAAAAAAATTTATTGCAGCATAATATATTTTGTAAAGCAAAGTATTGACTTTTGCTTTACAAAATGCTATAATAAATACACAAGGCGAAAGGAGTGGATTTTATGGCACAGGCTATGGTTAATTTTCGTATGGACGCTGACTTGAAAAAATCAATGGAACAGACCTGTCAGGAAATGGGTATGTCAATGACTACCGCATTTACCATTTTTGCAACAAAGGTCAGCAGAGAAAAACGCATACCTTTTGAAATATCAGCCGATCCGTTTTATTCCGAAAGCAATATGAAACATTTGAGCAAGGTTATTTCTGATATTGAAACAGGAAAGGCGAAGCTGGTGGAACACGAGCTTATCGAAGAGGATTAAGCTATGAGGTTACTATGGGACGAAAGTGCGTGGGAGGACTACTGTTATTGGCAGACGCAAGATAAAAAGACATTAAAAAAGATAAATGCTTTAATTAAAGATATTCAGCGTGATACTTTTTCCGGACTTGGCAAGCCGGAACCGCTCAAATTAAATTTAAGCGGTTGGTGGAGCAGACGGATAGATGATGAAAACAGAATTGTATATAAGCTGTCCGACGGAAATATAATTATTGCGTCTTGTAAAGGTCATTACGAAGATTAAAAAATTAAATCACCGAAAAAGGAACATTGACGAAAATTCAATGTTCTTTTTTTGCGCTCTTTTTAGGAGGCGGATAATGGATAATGAAAAATTAAATTCAAGCGGCTGCTTGGATAAAACCGCATTTGAAGCGATAAAGAATGTTCGGCGTGAGGAACGCAAAAAGCTGATTGCGGAAATAAAAGAGCTCGCCGCAAGGTACGGCTATGAAATTGACTGCCGTATAGATTTGAAAGAAATTAAGGAGGCGGATATGGTATGACAACAACCGATTGCACAACAGATTACGGCGGATATGAAAGATATTCGGACGATAAACTCTTTCACGGCGCCGGTCTTAAAATCGACCGCAGCGTTTATTATAAAGGTGATTGCGATATTTCGGATTTGATAACAAAATCCGTAAAAGAGGTTGAGAATTTGCGTGATGAAAGTATCGGTAAAGAAAACGCGGCATACGAAAAGGTGTTACAGGCAGTTGCGGAATGGGAAAAGTCGGCGCTTGCTACCAAACGACATAAACGGGCGCTTGAATATCTGACCGCACCGCCTGTCGAACATACAAGCAATCAATGGACAGTCGATGATTACGATTACAAAGTGCGCAGCAATATGGTTTATCTTATGAAATACAGAATTGATAAGCGGCAGAGCCGGAACGGAACAATAAAATGGGACGTTGAATTAAGTGTTAAAACTCAAAGTGTACAATGGCAAAGCGCTTTTGTACTTGAACGCCGAGAGAAAACCTTTTCGAGTGAGGAATCAGCACAGAAGTATATCGACGGCAAAATTAAAGCCTATGATTACTTGTTTACGGAAATATCCCCCGTTATTCCCGACATTGATAAATCTCATTTTTGTGTGAACGGCGTATTGCTGCCGGGATATACAACGGTTTCTATGCAGAAAGAAAAAGAGAAAAAGGCGTCAATCCGAAAACAGTTAAGCGAACTGAAAGCCGATAAACCGACGGAACAGAAACAGTTAAAAACTCGCACAAAGGAGGTCAGCATATGAGAAAAGGAAACGATTATACGGTGTATGACAATGATACGCTTACACCGGGTTATAAGGCTAAAATCGAGCATACCGTGTATAGCGGCAGTGAGTCCGATTTGTCAGACCTGTTAAAATTAACGGTTGGCGATATTTCCGCATTGAAAGAAAAAAGTACCGCGCAGGAACAGGCGGCATACGAAAAAGCTATTGACGCCTTAAAGGATTGGGAAGCGCTTGCGGCAAATACGAGAAAATATGAAAAGGCGCTTGATTATAAAAATGTGCCGGAGGTTTCGCATACCTCAAACAAATGGGAAAAGGACGGTGCCGACAGGTTTACCATAAGCAACAAGGTATATAAAATGACCTACAATATATATGAGCGTTCAAGCTGGCGGAACGATACCGTAAAATATGACGTCAGGTGGAATATTTACACAAACAGACCCGATTATACAAACTCATACAAGGTTGCAGGTCAGGAACGGGTGTGTGCTACACGCGTGGAAGCCGAGAAATACATACAAGGCAGAATTAAGGCGTATTCACACTTGTTTACGGAAATATCACCGCCTATACCGAAAGACTTGGAAAAATCCTTTATGGTACACGGTTATTTATTACCGGGCTATGTTACGGAGGAAATGCAGAAAGCAGCGGCGGAAAAACCGGCAGAAAAAAAGCCGTCAATCCGAAAGCAGCTTAATGAGCTGAAAGCCGACCAAAAGAAAAATCCGCAGGAGCCGCAGAAAACACGCCCCGAAAATGAAATCGGATAAGGCGGTGTCTATATGCGTAACGATAAAGAATTTAAGGCGAAAAACCGTGACGAAAGCTATGTAAAGGATAAACGCCCCGATATTCAGCTCGGACGGCATACAGAGATTGAAAAACAAAAACCGCCCATTACACCGTCAAAGAAAAACCGTATGTATCGGGCAAGGCAAACTGAAAACACGGCTGCTAATTCCGAAAATACTTCTGCTGAAGCAAAGATTGATATTTCCGTTTCTAAAACAGCAGATAATAATGCTCCCGTTCCGGCAGACAGCACAGCACAATTCAGCGACAAGGATACTGAGCCGACCGAAGCGGAAAATATACCGCAGGACATTCAGCCGGATATTCCGAAAGCCGAGCCTTCCTATTCCTCTGCCGCAAAGAAAAAGAAATATCGCAGCAAAATGTATCGTATGCAGAAGCAGCCGAAAAGCGTTGATTACAATTTTGCAGAGCAAGCGCAAAAATCCGACGACTACGATATTTCCGAAAAGGCACAGGAAAACGAGACGGAATGTTCAAAAAATACGGATATGGATTTTTCGGAAAGCAAAGCTGAAAGGGACAGTAATATTCCGTTTGACAGCGTGAGGGACACAAAAACCGAAACGGATAAAAAATCTGCTCATAAAAAGCGGCAAAAGCTGTCTTTTGATAAATCGGATAAAACCGAAAATGCTGAATCAGCTTCATCAGCCGATAACACAAAATCCGATACACCTAAATCCGACAGCGGCGACATTCCTTTTGACAGAGTAAACAGGCGTGTTGAAAAGTATGAGAAAAAGGCTGAAAAGGCAAAATCCAAAGCTGAAAAAGCTAAACAAGATTTACCGCACAAAAGGAAAATCAAGCGCAAGCGGCTGTATGACGAGCAAAAGCAAAAACCGAAAAACCGTTTGCAGTTTGAAAAAGAGGTCAAGCCTCAATCGGATTTGTACCACCGATCCCCTGTCAAGACAAGCCGTGAAGCCTTGCAGCATACGGCGCTTAACAAGCTGCACACAAAGGTTGCGGAGGTTGAAAATGAGAACAGCGGTGTTGAAGCGGCACACCAAACGGAACAAAAGGCGGAAAGCCTTGCACAATACAGCGTCAGAACGGCAAAATATATTGACGGTCAAAGAAAAGCGGTGCCGTACAAAAAAGCTGCACGCTTAAAGGTCAAGGCGGAAAAAGCGGAAATTAAGGCGGCGTATGAAAAAACGCTTGCGGAAAATCCGTCGCTGAAAAAATCAGCGTTAAAGAAATTCCGTCAAAAACAGCAGATAAAGAAAAAATACCAAAAGGCAAAGCGAGCCGAACAGACGGCAAAGCAGGCAAAAAAGGCGGCGCAGAACGCAGAAAAAGCAGCGTCACGGCTTGCGGCGTTTGTATGGCGGCATAAAGCTGTGTTCGGTATCATTCTTGCAATCGTGCTTTTGATTGCTTGGCTGGCTACGGCTCTTTCCTCTTGTTCCGTTATCGGTACGACGGGATTTAATTCGATAATGGTATCGTCATACTTTGCGGAGGACGAGGATATTTATGCGGCTGAAAATTACTACAACGGTTTGGAGCAGAATTTGCAGAGCAAAATTGATAATATCGAAAATGAGTATTCGGGATATGATGAATACAATTATAACTTGGCGGGTATCGGTCATAACCCGTATGAGCTGATTTCATATCTTACGGCGGTATATCAGGATTTTAAGTTTGCAGATATACGGAACAATTTGGACAATTTATTCAATGCACAATATCACCTACAAATTACCGAAACAAGCCGTCAACAGACAGACGAGGACGGAAACGAATACACCTATAAAATTCTCAATGTTACGCTTGTGAACGAGGGTATGACAACCACGCTCACGGCAGACCAAAGAGAGCTTTACGATATTTACCTTGTCAGCAAGGGCAACCGTGATTATCTGTTTGCGGACGATATTTATTCAAACATAACGCAAAGCCCGTACAACGATTACACAATTCCGGGCGAGGCTCTTACGGACGAAACATTCCGAAAGCTGATAACCGAAGCCGAGAAGTATTTGGGCTATCCGTATGTTTGGGGCGGCAGCAGTCCGCAGACCTCGTTTGACTGTTCGGGATTTGTGTGCTGGGTATTCAAAAATTCCGGCGTATATCCTCTCGGCAGGACAACGGCACAGGGCATTTTCGACCGGTGTACTCCCGTCAGACCGTCGGACGCAAAGCCCGGCGATATTATTTTCTTCACGGGGACATATAACAGCGGCTGCTCGGTATCACACGTCGGCATTTATGTTGGTAACGGTATGATGATTCATTGCGGCAACCCCATTTCTTATGCAAGCGTCAACTCAAATTATTGGACGCAGCACTTTTACGCCTATGGGCGACTAAACTAAAAATAAATTTAACGGAGGTATTTTATACAATGGCAACAGTAACAAAAATTGATAAGGACATTGCGGCGGCAAAATCGAAAATTGCAGAACTGCAAAAGAAAATCAGAGAGCTTGAAACAAAGCGCGTCGAGGCTGAAAACTTGCAGATTGTCAAGCTGGTTAAGACGGTCAATATCGACAACAAGACCTTGACGGCATTGCTCAAAGCCTACGCAACGGGTGAGTTTGAACTGCCCGAAAAATACAAGGCAGAGCTTGAGAACAAGGAGGACACGGATAATGAAAATGAACAGAATTAAATTTGCGGCGGCGGTATTTACCGCCGTTTTCGCTTTATCGGGAATGACGGCGTTTGCACAGAGCAACGCTCCGGCAGAAACACCTACCGAAACCGTCATTGAGGACAACCGAACATTAACGCCAAAAGGCAATGCACAGCTTATAGATGATGTTTCGGACAATGAAAATTTGCAGTTTATCACCGTAACCGCATGGGACGGGAATGTTTTTTACTTCGTGATTGACAAGGGCGCACAAAGCGAAAATGTGTATTTTTTGAATACAGTTGACGAAAGCGACCTTGAGGCTCTTGTAGAGAAGTCGGACAAGAAACCGACATCAACCGCAAAGCCGGAGCAGACGGAAAACACGGCTGAAACGGATTCAACAGAGAATGATAAAAAGAACACAGACAGCAAGACTGAAAAAACCGAACAGCCGGAGCAAAACAGGCCGAAAAACAATTCCGGCCTGTTTATCATTCTTGCGCTTGCGGCGGCTGCCGGAATTGGCGGCTATTATTACAAGGTAATCTTGCCGAAAAAGAAACTTGAACAGGCGGACGATTTGGACGACTTCGATTTTGAGGACGAGGACACCGAAACCGTTGTAAATGAGGACGATACGGAGGACAGTGAGTAATGAAACTGATTATAGCGGAAAAGCCGTCTGTTGCCGTTGCAATCGCAAAGGTGCTTGGAATCAGCGGCAAAAAGGACGGATATATTGAAAACGGTGAATATATCATTTCTTGGTGTATCGGGCATTTGGTAGCGGCGGCATTTCCCGAAGAATACGACGCAAAATATTCAAAGTGGGATTATGCCGATTTGCCTATCATTCCCGATAGCTTCAAGTACAAAATCTACGGCGATAAACAAAAACAGTTTAAGGTTATAAAAAGACTTATGCACAGAAAAGATGTTACCGAAATCGTGAATGCCTGCGATGCCGGGCGCGAGGGCGAGCTGATTTTCAGGCTCGTTTACAATATGGCGAATTGCAAAAAACCTATCAAAAGGCTTTGGATTTCATCAATGGAAAATGCAGCGATCCGTGAGGGCTTTGAAAACCTAAAGGACGGCGGCGAGTATGACAATTTGTATTATTCCGCACTTTGCAGAATGTGGGCGGATTGGATAGTCGGTATCAATGCAACAAGGCTGTTTTCAATTCTCTACGGAAAAACATTAAATATCGGCAGAGTGCAAACGCCTACGCTTGCTCTTTTATGCGACAGGCATAACAAAATAGCATTTTTCCGAAAAGAAAAGTATTTTACGGTTGAACTCACGCTCGGCGGCGTGAAAGCGGAAACCGAAAGACTTGACAATGAGAATACGTCAAAAGAAATTATAACGGCTTGTGAACACTCGCAGGCCGTTTGTGTTTCCGTAACCAAAGAAACCAAAACCGAACAGCCGCCGAAACTGTTTGATTTAACAACGCTGCAAAGGGCAGCAAACTGGATTTACGGCTATACCGCAAAGCAGACGCTTGACTACGCACAGGCATTATACGAAAAGAAACTTATCACCTATCCCCGAACGGACAGCCGATATTTGACGGAGGATATGGTGGAAACGGCAACGGCGGTTATTCGTCTCGGTGCGGATATACCGCCGTTTGACAAAGCCCCCGATTTCTTCCCCGAAATATCCCGTATGATAAACAACAGCAAGGTATCAGACCACCACGCCCTTATTCCCACGCTTGAAATTGAAAAGGCGGATTTGTCGGCAATTCCGACGGGTGAGCTGAATATTCTGAAACTTGTTTTATGCCGGATAATTTCAGCGTCGGCGGAAAGTTATGTCTATGAAAATACTACTGCTGTGTTCGAGTGCGGCGGATATACCTTTACGGCAAAGGGCAAAGAAATTGTTTCGGAGGGCTTTTGGACAATAGAAAAGCTGATATATCCAAAAACGGATAATGCGGAATCAGCGCCGCTTGTGAAATTCTATAAAGGGCAGTTATTCGCAGGAGCAGCGCCGGAGCTTAAAGAGAAATACACCCAGCCCCCGAAACCGTACACAGAGGACACGCTGTTATCTGCAATGGAAGCAGCGGGTGCAAAAGAGACAACCGACAGCGCAGAGCGTAAGGGACTTGGCACTCCGGCAACCAGAGCCGCCATTTTGGAAAAGCTGGTACAAACGGGATTTGCACAGAGAAACGGTCGGCAGATAACGCCCACCAAAAACGGAATACTGCTTGTTTCCGTTCTGCCCGACACACTCATATCCGCACAGCTCACGGCAGAATGGGAAAATCAGCTTGCTTTAATATCCAAAGGCGAATCAAGCCCGAAAGAATTTATGCAGGGCATTAAAAGTATGATAACCGAGCTTACACAGCGATACCGTGAATTTGACAGCACAAGAGAAAATCCGTTTAAGTCCGAAACCCAAAATAACAGCTTGGAGGTGTGATTATGCGTGAAGTTGACAAGCGATATTATAAAATCAATATAGCCGGCACAGACCGTATTTTCACGAATGTTTACAGAGTCGGCGACCGTTATTCTGCATACGAAGCAGATAAAAACGGCAAGCCCGGTAAATTTCTTTACAGTCTGTCGCAGGCGGAAATTGACAGAGCCGTAATATCGGGCAGCGTTGATTTCAAAGAAAAAGATTACAGCTATATCTACAAAGGTTTTTTGGTGAACGCTGCCGAGTACGACAACGGAAATAAGGAAACCTCCGGCGTGTGGATATACTTTCCGGCAAAAGAAAACGAAGTCCGTACAGCATTTGAGAATATAGGTCTTTCGCCGGACGCTGACAGCGGCAAATACTTTTTTGACGACTTCAAAAGCAATATTAAATCTATTGAAAGTCTGCTTGACAAGGATTTATCTGTCGCCGATTTGCAGGACACCTCAGAAAAATTAAACGAGCTTCCAAACTTTGAAATATTAAAGCTCAACGCCGTTATGGAAACAAACGCAAAATGTAATTCATTTGCGGAACTTACGGAATTTGCATATAACACCGACTATTACGATTTAATTCCCGGCGCAAGCAATATAAGGGAGCTTGGCATAAACCTTGTTTATTCCTCCGGGATATTTGAGGGCTTACCGACAATGTATAGGGACGCAATCGAGGCTGAAAACTTTGGCAGGTATATAGCCGAAGCGGAACAGGGTATTTTCACTTCCAAAGGCTACATTTCTCGTTCCGGCGACGAATGGCACAATGTTTGTTTGCAGAATTTTGAGCCGAAACCGTTAAAACAAAACGGCATTGACGACAGGTTTATTGACACAACGGAAATACTTGCGGTTGATTTGGATAGTTTTTTCCGCAGTTTAAGCGAAGATTACAGTTGGCTTGCAGGCGATCCCACAAAGGCAAAAGATAAAATTGCATACGATTTGAGAAACGGCAGTACAGATGCGGTACGCCGTCAGCTCGGCAGCTTTATGAAAGAGTATCATTTGGATAAATCGGATATACAGCCGTTTTTAAGCCGTATTGCAAGATTTGAAAGGTGCAAGGGCATTGAAAAAGCAAAGCCGAACTCCATAAAAGAACAGTTAAAACAGGCGAAAAATTCACAGCAGCCGAAAAAATCAAAGCATAGAGAGGAATGTTTGTAATGAATATTCCGATCACCGACAGTATAATGCGCATTGATACAAGCAGAGATAATTTTAATATGCAGGATATTGAAAACCGCCGCTTTATGTTCGATCCGAAAACGTCAACGCTGATTTTAGGGTATCAGTACAGAAACGGCGAGCTTATTTCATCACATGCAGACGAATACGCAAAAGCAGGCGCAAGCGAGCTGTTTGACGATTTTGTTCGTGGCTGGATAGGCACAAGCAAAGAATATACGGACGGGGTAATTCATTTTGCCCCGTCTGTTTCCGAAAAAAATATTACGCTTTTTGAAAAGGCGTTTGATACGCTTGAAATGTTTAAGAATAACGGAGCAAGAAAAAATACGGTTGTTCGAGGGCTCGGCAGAGCTTGGGAGCAGCCTTTTTCAGATTTGATAAAGGAGGTCGATTTAATGGCAGAAAATATTTCATCGGTAACGCCAATTGAATTTACGGGCAAATCTCAAAAAGAGAAAGTCAAGGAA
Organism: uncultured Eubacteriales bacterium; assembly: GCA_900545865.1. Taxonomy (GTDB): domain Bacteria; phylum Bacillota; class Clostridia; order Monoglobales; family Monoglobaceae; genus UMGS1820. Next base: position 22,929 of record URAN01000009.1, on the reverse strand, counting down.
ATTACCGACAAATTGGAGCAAGGCATTAAGGACTTATTTAACAGCGACAGATACAAGGAGTATTTGTCGGCAATGTCAAAATTCCATAATTACAGCTTTCGGAATACAATATTGATTTTAATGCAAAAGCCGGACGCTTCGTACATAGCCGGTTTTAACACTTGGAAAAATGAATTTAAGCGTGCTGTCAGAAAGGGCGAAAAGGGTATCAAAATTCTTGCCCCTGCTCCGTACAAAAAAGAAATTGAGGAAACGGCACACGACAAAAACGGAAATCCGATATTGAACGCAGACGGCAGCAACCGTACCACCACAAAAACAATCACCGTTCCGGCATTTAAGATAACAACGGTATTTGACCTGTCGCAGACGGACGGAAAAGAGATCCCCACGATAGCGAATCAGCTTACGGGCAATGTTGAGGACTACGAAAAGTTTTTCAAAGCGTTAAAGGCAATATCGCCCGTACCCGTTGAGCTTGAAGATATAGACCGCGCGGCAAACGGATATTATCACCTGACCGAAAAAAGAATTGCCGTGCGTAATGATTTGTCGGAAATGCAGACAATAAAAACCACCATTCACGAAATCGCTCACGCAAAGCTGCACGCACTTCCCGAAAAGGAAGAAAATGAGGTTATCGAGGACGACAGACCGGATAACCGCACCCGTGAAGTGCAGGCGGAAAGCGTTGCATATACCGTATGTCAGCATTTCGGGATTGACACCTCCGACTACTCTTTCGGATATGTGGCAGGCTGGAGCAGTGGCAAGGAAACGGAGGAATTAAAGGCGTCGCTTGAAGTGATACGCACTACGGCGGACGAAATGATTACGGATATATCCGAAAAGTTAAAGGAGCTTGAAAAGGAAAAATCCGTTGACTTAAATTCCGATATTTCCGCTTGGTACGCTGCGGAATTTTCGGACGACGAGATGAAAGATGAAATCTACACGGGCGTATCTTTTCAAAAGCTCAATGATATGCTTTCCTCAAACGACCTTTACAGCATTATCGGAGTTGACGATACAGTAGTCAGAGAACGGTGTTTTTCAAAACTTGCCGAGCTTATGCAGGTTGATTATTCGGTTATTTATGAAAAGTGGCTTAATGCGGAAATTCCCGATATGTTAAATCCGGCAAAACAGCCGATAGTTACAATTTTGTGGTCGGAAAGTCTGTATTTTGAAACGGGGCAGAAAATGCCGCTTAACAAGGCTGATAAACTTTTTATATATCTTGACGAAAGCTATCCCGAAAATCAAGGCTACGACAAAACAAAATTCCGCATTGATTATATGTATAACGGTATGCGTGATAATTATATAGGCAGATACGATATAGGCGACCGTGAAAACGGGCTTATCAATCATATAGAAAATCATTTTAAGGGAAGCATTACGCCGGAGTATTTGGAATCTGTACGGCAGGCAACAGGACAAAAGGGCGTCGATGAAGTGACGGACAGTGCAAATACGGCATTAAACCTTTTCGTTCCGTATCTGCGTCTGCATATCAGTATGTCTGAAATTGAGGAAACGGCAAATATGGCATTGAAAGATAAAACCGTTTCCGAAACGGATAAGGCGTATTACAGCGCAATGTGCGATTATGTTCACAACAGCAGAGTAACTCTGAATACCGCTCTCGGTGAGGTTAAATTGCCGGAGCCGCCGCAAAAAGAGGATTTTATCGGTACGCCCACTATGGCGAAATCAGAGCAGAAAGCAAAGACGGCGCAGAAAACAGATAAAAAGCCCTCTATCCGTAAGCAGCTTAAAGAGGAAAAGGCCAAAACTGGAAAAGCGCCGAAAAAGCCGGCGAAATCAAAGAAAAAGGAGGACATATCACTATGACACGATTTTCAGACGAAGAAAAAAGCATAATCGGAATGTATAATACCGCTGACCGTGTGGGGCTTATCGTTAAAATCAAAGAAGCACTCCCGTATATTGAGGACGCAGATTTGAAAGATACGGCGGCGAATATTGTTTCAAAATTGGTCGGTATGACCGATAAAGAGTTTGCGGATTTGGAGGTAAGGTAATGACAGTAAATAATTTTCTTGAAAATGAATTAAAAAAGATATTTGGCAATGACGATATGTTTTCAAATACAAAATATGTATCGGGTAGTTGCTACGGCGAGCTTGATAATGATTTGAAAGTGAAATGCAGAATTACCGACAGCAGCGTATATCAAGATTACGATACAGTCGAAATTTCAATTATTAACAGAAAAGAAGGCGTTGTCGATGCTCACAGCATAAAATTTGTGGATATATGGGGTAGATTTCCCGTGCCGAACAATCCCAATTTTCCTGACGGTATTGTGCCTCATATATGGGTATACAACGGAAAAACAGAATGGTACAGTCCCATACCGAAAGACAATCAGTATATGATGTTACGGAAATGTATAAGAGATTATCTGGATATTTTTCGTGATAACCATTTGGAGCGTGAACAAAAGCCGTCAATAAAAAAACAGCTTGCGGATAAAAAGAAAACACAATCAAAAAAAATCGTAAAAAGCAAACAGAATGATTTGGAGGTGTGAGTATGGCGGAATTTTATTTTACGGCGGCAATCGCAAACGGCTACGAATACAGGAATACGCCGGATAATTACCGGCATTTTTTAATGGAATTACCCGTAAACAAAGAGGAACTGACATATATTTTTAAGGAAATCGGGCTTGAGCTTGACGCAAAGCCCGGCGAGTATATTTTTGAAATTGCGGATTTTTATTTACCCGGCATCAATGCAAAAAGACTGTTCAAGGAAACCGAAAACATTGACGAGCTTAATTACTTGGCGGATATTTTATCTAATCTTGACGGCAACGAATATCAGGTGTTTACGGCTGCGGTCAAGGCGCAGGAACATACAAGGAGCGTTGCCGACCTTATAAACCTTGCCCTGAATACGGAGTGTTACAGCTTTATTCCCGACATATCCGACTATGACGACTACGGCAGATACAAAGCCGAAGAAAGCGGAATAAAAATAGGCGAGCTTGGCGATTTGGAGGACTTTGTGAACTTTTGGGACTATGGCGAACGGTGTAAAAAGGACAATAAAGCCGTATTTCTTGACAGCTGTGGAGTTTTGGAAAACAGCGGTTCTGAATTTACCGAAAGATACAACGGTGACCTGAATACAATTCCGAAAGAATATTCCATAACAACAGACGCATTATCGGAAATTGAAATTGAGGATTCTATGGGGCTGGCTGTTCGGATTGACGAGTATTTAAGAGCAAATCACCCCGACTATGACCGTGTGTATTCTGAAATTATTGAAATGCAGCAGGATTTGTCGGACAATATTCTGCACGGTAAAACCCATAGAATAAAGCAAGTTTTTAATGAAATGGGCTTGACCTCTGCCGATGAGCCGTATAAGAGCCTGTGCGAATTTGAGAAAAACTATCCGAAAAGGCTTTTTATGATATATCAGCTCAAAGATGACGACAGCACAAGATGGCTGCGCTTTGAGAGCTTGGAGCAGATTAAAAAAGATAAGCAGCTGCCAATTATCGAAAATTATGAGCTTATTTATTCCGCACAAATGAAAGCCGATACAACATTGGAAAGCATTTTCACGGAATTTAACACAAACCGCCCTTATGATTTTTACGGACACAGTTTAAGTGTTTCGGATATTGTTGTATTGTCCGATAAGGGTAAAAATAACGCCTATTACTGCGATAAAGCAGGCTGGGAAAAGGTCGATAAATTTTTCGATTATGTTCACACACACTCGGCAGCAATAAGCAATTACAAGGGTATGACAGCATTTGTCGGTTGTGATAATAAGCTGTATTTGGGTAAAAGCGAAAATTATCTTTTCAGCGATAACGGTTTTGCATACTATGACAACAGCGATAAATCGCTCACATATATAACGGATAATTTAACGCTTTACCCGTTCCTGTACGGAAGCGGCTGGGTATGCAGTCAGCAGGAAATGCTCGATAACGGCAGTTTTACAAAAGAAGTCTATGCAGAGTTTGACAGACTGCAAAAGGGCGTATTATCTCAATTTGAACAGATACGGGAACTGAAATTTGCTGATAAGCCCTTTAATTATCTTGAAACGGCTGAAAAGCAGACAGAACAAAACTACAACAAAATTGACGGCATTATCAATAATGAGCCGCCGGAGGATCGCAAAAAGCCGTCTATCAAGCAGCAGTTAAATCAAGCAAAAAAGGAGCAAGGCGAGCGAGAAGACAAAAAACCGCCCTCGCACAAGCCGCCGGAGCTATGAAAGACAGAATAGACCTTACTCCGAAACAAAGCAGAAAGGTAAACGCCCTTATAAAACGGCTGTGCTGTAATTATGATAACGGAAATTGTATAAGGCTTGACGACGGCGATCCGTGCGTGTGCGTTCAATGTATAACTTATTCGCATATTATCTGTAAATGGTTTAGAATCGCCGTACTTCCGGCAGATAAGGATTTGTATATTGAGCTTGCAAGACCGAAAAACACACGAATTTGTCAAAATTGCAGAAAGCCGTACGAAGCGGCAAACAACAAATTCAAGTATTGCCCCGTATGCAGAAAAATTGTAATACGAAAGCAAAAGGCAAATTATATACGCAAAAGGCGGTCGGGTATGTAGAAAATATAAGCCTAAAAAACAGCGTAAAATAAGGGTTTTTAACCGCTGAAACCGACAGGGTAATATAATTCCTCTAAAACCTGCGAAAATGACAATTTCATTTTCTACATTTAACAGGGGTACAAACCGTACCCTTGTTGCAAAAAAACATAAAAATACCGTGATACATTCTATCTTAAACGATAGGCGTATCACGGTTTATTTTTTTGTGTTGATTACCACGCATTTTTTGACAGCGTATTCGTATGCAAGTTTTGTACCGCTTTGCGGCTGATATTCTATTAAATCTTTACGGCTGTGTTTCCGCTTGGGCGGTACATAGTTTTCATCATAGAACACAATACAATATTTGCTTTTGTTTATCATTTCATAGTTTCGCTCTATATATGCTGCTTTTCCGGCGTCTATCATTTTTTCTGGATAGTATGTATCTTCAAAGCGTTCCAAAAGATAGTTTCGGTAAGAATCGTCTATGTACGGAAATTCGGCGCGCACATATATTCTTTTTATATGCGGATATTTTTCTTTCAGCTCCGTAACGATACTGTGGCATAAATCGTCAAAGCGGCTTTTGCTCCCGAACAAAAAAATATCAACGCCGTGCGTTGTGATTAAATCCTCAACAGCGTCATAAACAGCCCTTTTCAGTTCGTTTGTTTCTTTAATTTTCCTGTGCCCGAAAAAGCAGCAGCAATGTAATTTATCATTCATTATATCCGTTCCTTTTGGTATGTACTTCTAACATTATACCATTTTCTGCCCCATAAGTCAAGTCAGAGGTTTAGTATTCGTTATTACGGCACATTCTAAAATAAAGGTATTGAGTTTATAATAAATACTATAAGCATTATTTTTTTACTTATGCGGTATGATTGGAGTGGTTGAATGAATAAATTTGATAAAAACAATGCTGAAATCGGTGAGCGAATAAAGGAAGTCAGATTAAAAAGAGGTATGACGCAGGAAACGCTGTCAGAGAAAGCCGGTGTTTGCAATCCCCAGCAGATAAGCAATATCGAAAGAGGTTTGTCGGGTATGTCTATTGCAAAGTTTAAGGATATTTGCACGGCACTTGACATTGACGCCGACTACATTCTTTTCGGTGTGTCAACTCATAATGTTGAAACGATACTGAATAAGTACATTAAAGAAATGACAAACGAGCAGGTAACAAACCTTTTGGAAATGGTTAAGGCTTATGCAAAGACCTGCGGAATCGAGGAAAAGTGAATATTGCTATAAAAATACCGTGATACATTCTATCTTAAACGATAGGCGTATCACGGTTTATTTTTTTATGCGGTTATCAGCTTAACAGCGGTGTACGGCACATAGCAGACAGCGACAAGCAATTTCCATATCAAGATTATGCCGCCGATTACGGCGCCTATTGCTATGTTGGCAGCAGTCATAAAAATGCCGACGCCCGGATTTCCGATAAAGACCGGCAGTGTGAACATGAACCGTATTCCGAAAGGTATTCCGCAAAGCATTAAAAGATACATATAATTGACCGATCCGTTTGCTATACAAAGCCCGGCGAACAGGTTATACAAAAGTATTGCGGTTATTATCGGAGCTATGCTCTTTTTTATAAACCGTATTAAAATATCCGTTCTTGTCATTTTTGAACACTCCTTGTCTGCGCTTCTTTGAGCAGCTTTCTTGCCTGTGTAAACATTACGGTATCGGCAGCGGGAATATCTAAATATATTCGGTCAACGCCGATTTCCTCATTCGGAACATAGGCGGGATTTATCGACTGATAGATTTTTGTGTATGCCTCTTTGAGTGCGGTGTCATAATCTTTTGTGCCATTCTCAACCTCTGTAATAATATCCGATAAGAGCAGTTTTGCGGCTGTTTCCTTTTCTGCATAGTATTCAGGTCTTAAATAAACATCACGATAATAAATGAGTGCGTTCCGCGCGACAGCGGCTAAATCAAGATAACCGTAACCGTTTGTGTTCCCGGCAAGCACGGCATTAAATACTGCGTTATGAGCTTTGCACCAAGCAGGCTGATAACCTAAACCGTTTTGCACCTCGTCAAGAATCGGGTTAATCAGATTTTCCGTTATTGCAATGCTTTCGGGTGTTGCGTTTTCCGGTGCACACTCGACCGGGATTTCTGCGGCATATGCCGACTGTGTAATTGCGGCGGTGAGTATTGCCGTCAATAAGATGTTTTTTCCTCGTTTCATTTTCAAGTCCTCCGTTATTCTATAATTTCATTGTTTGCGGATAGTGCGTCTATCATCATTTGAATACCGAGCCGAAAACCTAACTTAAATTGCATAAGCTCTGTTTCGGTGTAAAGCTCCTCGTTTGCCTCTAACATTCTGTTAAGCGCTGTTAGCTGCGGCTCGGCAAGGTTTTCTTTCAGCTCGTTTTCAAACCGTATGACTAACTTTGACGCCTCCGCATATTTTTTATTCGGTACAATTTTTATGCTGTGCGGGCTGATATTGCCATAGTACAATTCCTCTATAAAATTCATCAAAGCGACCTCCAAACCTTTTTAGTTATATTCATTATACCATATTATTTTTACCGCGCCCAGCCCTATAACGCTACATTTGCGCTACAATTTATTTTTCGATTTCGGGATTGCGTTCTCTCGGACGGTTAAGCAGCGTATCTACATTTGAACGGATAACCTCGATTTCGGCAGATTTTGATTTCAGCTTTTTGTATTCCTCATACAGTTTTGCTTTCCGTTCCGACAGATCCCCGTTGTCCTTTATAAGAGCTTCAAGCGGCGGCGGATTTTTGCCTTTCAGATTTCTTTCGGCAGCCTCATATAAAATCAGTTCTCTTTGGAATTTCCGTGTAAAGCCTTCTTTGTTTTTTACCTTTTGCAATTTCAAATATATAGGTCGGTACTGCCGATATATTTCAAGCTGTTTTATCAGTATCGCATTTTCGCCGATAGCTTTCTCAACCGTCTTTATTTTTTGTGCCGCACCGTCAAAATCGGAATGTATTTTATTTACGGCAGCCTCTAAATCCTCATAGGTAGTCAGATTATTTTCTGTTAAGAAATTAAGTGTTCGGCTTGCCTGTTTCAGATTATATATTTTGCTCCAATGCTCATAGCCTTTGCTTTCCTGTGCCTTGATACAATTCTGAATGTCGATAATGAGGTTGATACGGCGACTTTCTTTTTTCGGTCGGTGTATAGCGTTCTTTGTAATGCGTTCTTTTATGGAATCCTCTGTATAATAACCTCCCAGAGTTTTGCCCCGTATAAACCGCTCACGCCCTGCGGCTCGGAATGATATATGTTTACCGTGTTTTACTTCATATCCGGCGATTTCCATACGCAGCAGAAAATCGGAGTAGTCGAGCGACTTTCGGACAGCTTTGTCAATATCCGCTTTAAGCTGTGCCTTATAGCTTGTGCCTTGTTTTGCCGCCATATATTCGATATAGCTTTTGCCTTTATTTTCATTCTGCGGAATAACCGACAGCCCGTATTCCTCACAAAGCCGGTCGCTTATTTTGCGTGTATCGTAATACCATTTTTTATTGATATGACTGTGCTTGTAATCAACAAAATTCACATCATTAAAAATGATATGGTTATGAATGTGCCCCCGGTCAATATGCGTACTTAAAATGTATTCGTACTTGCCGCCCAGAATTTCATCAGCTAATTTCTTTCCGATTTCGTGAGCCTGTTCCGGCGTTGTTTCGCCCGGCTCAAAGGCTTGTATAAAGTGTCTTGCAAGATGGCTTTCTTTGCCGTTGTCCTTTGCTTTTTTCCTCGTCCATTCAAACTCAATGTCGGCAGTTTCGGGTGTGCAGCCGTAAGAGTCGATAAGCAGCGTTCCGTCGGTCTTTTCGGAATTGCAGATATACTGAATTGCTTTTTTCAGCGTAGAGTTGATAGGATGGTTCTTTGTAACCGCCATATATTCTGTAAATCCCCTTTCAATTCCTCAATGTCTGCTTGATATATGCTGCTTGTGGAATTAACACGCTTTGCAATTTGATTTATGTTTCTGCCGATCCGCTGTAATTCCTTATTCATAGCCTGAATGTCTTTTGTGTCGGTGTATATGATATATCCGTCAATCGCCATTTTCCGCAGATATGCTCCGATTTGATTTGTCGGCACAAGCGACATTTTATGTTCAATCAGCTTTCGTTCCTCGTCTGTTACCGGGCAGCGAAGCACCATTTTTCTTTTTCGGTTTGCCATTAAAAAATCCTCCGTGTATTTATAATAAGGGTTTGGGAATATCCCAAAAATATTTTTACGGCAATTTCAAAGAAATGACCGCCGTAAAAATCGTGAGTGTGGCTACACTCGCTTTGCTTGCTATTCCTTAAAAATTAGTTTTTCCCCTATATTCAATATCTGCTTAAAATCTTGATTTTGTTGCGCAAATTACGGTTAAAACCAATAAAAAAATAGCCTGTAATCGGCTATAATCTTCAAAAATGACTTTGCAATGACAAAAGGAAGCCGGAGACTTATTCCTCCGGCTCTTTGGCTTTCAATATTCCCTTCGCAGTAGCTGTCATAATTGTTAATTCCTTGCTGTTCATAGTATCAATCAGACTGTCGAGTTGTCGCCTTTGCGTTGACTTTTCAGCAGCATTATCAAGAAAAAAGAATTGATCAACTGAAATATAATAACGGGTTACAAGGTCATAAAATACCTGTAAACTTGGCTACTGTCCTTTATTCTCGATATTAGCAAGATAACGAGGAGAAATATATAGTGCGTCACTTACTTTTTTTCGGCTCTCTCCACGCTCGTTCCTTGCGGCCTTTATAGCTGCCCCGAAAGAACTAAAATCGTATAATGGTAATGGTCGCTTTGACATATTTGTTCACCCTATTATATTTTACAGTTCATGTTATGTTTTGTATATGTCTATACAGTTCTTATTATTAGCTTAAATAATTCGAATATTCTTTTATTTTCTATTGACTTTATTCGTATGTCCGTATATAATGAATATTGATAAACTATAACAAGGAGAAGGTTGTAGTATGGAATATATGTCTTGTCCAGAAGCGGCAAAAATATGGGGAATTTCTGAAAGACGGGTACAGAAACTTTGCGAGGAAAACCGTATACCGGGTGTTTCAAAAATCGGCTATATGTGGCTGATTCCGAAAAATTCAGAAAAGCCTATTGATAAGAGGTTAAAAAGGAGCATTGATAATGAACGAAAAAATTTTAGTGGTAGATGATGAAACAGAGATAGCCGATTTAATTCAAGTTTATCTGAATAATGATGGATATACTGTTTATAAATTCTATAATGGTGTTGATGCGTTAAAATGCATTGAGGAAACAGAGATTGATTTGGCAATTTTGGATGTAATGCTACCGGATATTGACGGATTCCGTATCTGTCAGAAAATCAGGGAGAAATTTTATTTTCCGGTAATTATGCTCACGGCCAAAATAGACGATAGCGACAAAATAATGGGGCTTACTATTGGTGCAGATGATTATATCACAAAGCCATTCAATCCTCTGGAAGTTGTTGCACGAGTAAAAACTCAACTGAGACGTTATCAAAGATATAATAATTCTAAACAAAATCAAACTATTGTAAAGAATGAATATGACATAAGAGGTTTAATTATCAATAGGGATAGTCATAAATGTTTTTTGTTTGGGAAAGAAATATCATTAACCCCTATTGAGTTTTCGATTCTTTGGTATCTGTGTGAACATCAAGGTAAGGTCGTCTCATCTGAGGAATTATTTGAAGCTGTATGGAAGGAAAAATATTTGGACAATAACAATACTGTAATGGCTCACATCGGTCGACTTAGAGAGAAAATGAATGAACCTGCCAAAAAGCCAAAATTTATCAAAACAGTTTGGGGGGTTGGGTATGAAATTGAATAAGAAAAACAATTTGCTGACTAACCTTTTCAAAAGTTATATTATACAATGTGTGATTTGGACAGTAATTATTGTTGTTGTTGCTACTATTTTAGGATCAGTTTTGCAAAAAGTTCTTGATAAATATGTTCCAAACTATTATCTTGTGTACAGATCGCTTTATCTTGGCATGGCAGCTATCGTTGTATTGGTAATTTGTATTATAAATATTACTTATAAACTTCTGAAAAAAGTTGTTGCTTATGTGGATGAGCTGCAGCATGCCATGAGTCAGATATTTGACAAAGATATAAATTATGTCGAATTATCACCGGAGCTTGGTGACATAGCAATAAAATTGAATCATTTAAAGCAAGAATCGGAAGATAACGCAAGACTTGCAAAAGAAAATGAACAAAGAAAAAACGATTTGATAATGTACTTAGCGCACGATTTAAAGACGCCTCTATCATCTGTTATTGGTTATCTTACCTTATTACGTGATGAAACACAAATATCAAAAGAATTGCAAACAAAATATCTTTCAATTGCCTTAGACAAAGCGGAACGACTTGAAGATTTAATCAATGAATTTTTTGAAATTACAAGATTTAATCTGTCAAATATTACATTACAATATAGTAAAATAAATCTTAAACGACTACTGGAGCAGCTTGTATATGAGTTTAAGCCATTGCTAAAAGAAAAAAATTTGACTTGTAATCTCAAAATTAAAGAGGATATAACACTACAATGTGATGCAAATAAAATTCAGCGTGTATTTGATAATCTTTTGCGCAACGCTGTAATATATAGTTTCAATGATACAGAAATTCTGATTAATGTTGAAGTTCAAGAAAAGGATGCTATGATCATTTTCCAAAATCATGGAAACACCATTCCGGAAGAAAAGCTGGAACGAATATTCGAACAGTTTTATAGGCTTGATGGTGCGAGAAGTACCAGTAGCGGCGGCGCTGGTCTGGGGCTTGCCATAGCAAAACAAATTATAGAACTTCATAAAGGAACTATTCTTGCAGAAAGCGAAGATGAAAAAATTATATTTACAGTTACACTCCCTCTTTCGTAGGAAAATCGTAAGAATTTCTATAGTAAAAAAAAGAGTTTTCTTGTGGGCAATTTTATAAATAAAGGCTTTTAATCTGATATAATTACTATATTAGATCAAAAGCCTTTATTGCTTTTTCTCAAAGAATATATAACAAGGGGGTATATGATGCAAAAAAGTAAAAAAAGAATTGCAATGTTGCTAATATTATGTACGGCAATTATTCTGTCTGCATGTTCCGTCAATGAACAAACAGAACAAAATGTTGATTCAGTTAATACTAAACAACTTGACGATACAGTAACAGTTAACCGAGGGACTCTTACACCAACACTATCATCTCAAACTATGATTGTTAAATCTTCGGATTTTGTTGTATCTTCTTCTGAACATGGCGTTTTTGAAGCACATGTCACAAGCAGAGATAAAATTGCTGCTGGAGACATAATTGGAAAAGTTTCCGAAACAGAAATCAGATCCCCTGTTGACGGAACAATTATATCTGTCATTTCATCTGATGAAACTGTTCCCAATAATTATCCGATAGCAACTGTAAGATATACAGGATTTGCTTTAAATATTGAAGCAGAAAATTTTTTAAACACTTTACCGGAAAATGCCGAATTAAAAGCAAAATTTCAAGTTTTTGACGGTGTTGGTCCCACAGATGCAGTCGCTGTTGTAGCACCGGTATCAGAAAATAATGAAAATATATCAACGACCTCTCCCGTACAGCAAAACATTGTATTGCAATGTTTGATTGGCAGAGATGTTGATGTAAAGCCGGGACAAGGTGCTACGGTTGTTTTGACCGCAGAAACAGAAAAAGACGTGCTGTTGTTACCACTTTCTGTGATTGCAGGCAGACAAGGCAAAGGATCAGTAACAGTTATAAAAAACGGGGAGCGTGTTCAAACAGATGTAATGTTAGGTGCAACAGACGGAGCATATATAGAGATATTATCCGGCGTAGAAGAAGGAGATGTGGTCTCGTCTATTCCCCCAAATCTTGACCCAAGGAGTAATTCATAATATGGGAAAAATCATTAATGAAAATATAATTCAAATAAAAGATTTGTCAGCTACGGTTAAATTAAATAACGGCGATACTTTAGTAACAGTGAATAATGCTAATATGGAATTGAAAAGAGGTTATAGTTATGCTGTTACTGGTAAATCCGGTTCTGGAAAAACGAGCTTAATATCTATTATAGGATTGCTGAACCGTTCTTATAAGGGAGAGTATTGTTACAATGGGACTTCTGTTTCCTCGCTCACAGATCGCCAGTTATCTATGTTGCGTGCTAATAATATTGGATTTGTTTTTCAAAATTATTCTTTAATCAAGCATTTAAGAGTTTGGGAAAACATTGAGCTGCCATTACTTTATGCAAAAAAAATTTTAGATAAGAGGCAACGAAAAGAAATGATACAAAGTCTCTTGAAAAGTGTTGGGTTGGAAGAAAAAGAAAATGACTATCCCTCTAAATTATCTGGTGGCGAACAGCAGAGAGTTGCTATTGCTCGTGCACTGGCAACATCACCGGAAGTAATTTTATGCGATGAGCCCACAGGTGCATTAGATAAAAAAACCGGTCAGCAAATTATAGAACTCTTATTTCAGCTTGTGCATGAACGTGACATAATGCTTCTATTTGTAACACATGATTCTGATGTTGCAAATATTTGTAATATTATATATGAGATGGACGAAGGGAGGATTCAATGTGTTAAATATGATCCTTAAAGACCTTCGTATCTCTCCTCTAAGAAATATCTTAACAGGTATATCGATGTTTGTAGGAATTATTGCAATGATTAGTTCTGTCTTGGTGGGAACGCTTGGTAAAGAATATTTGATTTCTGTCAATGCACAGATGTATGGATGGAGTCCTACATATTCTTTTTCAATTACAGGATCAGATTTTCAAGATACCATTAAAATGGAGAATTTTTTTCGAGAAATTTACAATACTGATCATTTTGTGGCTGTTACCTTTTCCATGCTGGAAGAGATAACAGTTGCTCCAGTAGCGTCTGTCTCTTCTCTACAAGACATAAGTGACACTGTTTACAAAAAGACTGTACCCGTAGATGTTGTTTTTACTACAAGCACATATAACAAAATCTATAATTTGCCTATGTCATCAGGGGATTGGTTTGATTCTTCGGAAATAAATAAAACTCTGTACATGGTAGTAAATAAAGCAGCACAGAATTATTTTGATACTTCATATGCTGTTGGAAATGTAGAAAGTAGTCTTTCATTAACACCATTTAATGTGGTAGGTACTGTGAATGACGGGACAGATATACCAACTGTATATCTTGACGCCCATTCAATAGAACTACTTGTTCCGAATATGTGGAAAGTAAAAAATGCAACTGTTCATTGGCATTCAGAAGCGGGAATTACCATGAGACAGATGTATTCGTCATTACATGACATTTTAGAAGATACAATAGGAGGAAATTTGGATATCATAGGGAAAAGTGATATTGGAGATACTTATAATTCCGTACTTTCTGTACTTCAATTAGGACTTTTGGTAACGTCATTTTTATTGTTATTTGTTTCTGTATTAGGACAAATTAACATAGGGTTATCATCCTTGGAACAACGTACTCACGAATTACTAATTAGACGGGCGATTGGCGCTTCTCGTGCGAATATTGTTACTTTAGTGTTAGGCGCACAATTAACTATATCAGTGTTTGTTTGTATTGTTTCAATCCTGATATCCTTTTTCTTGGTTCAAGGCATGGGGTTATTTCTGCCTGTGGATTCCCCCGTAGCGGCACTGGAATATCCTATTCTTTCGGCAGTGGTAGCTGTTATAACATCCGTTGTTGTAGCGTTGCTTGGAGGACTATTGCCAGCGTTAAAAGCTGCAAAGCTTGAACCTGCATTGGCGCTTAGATAAAATAAATTTTATAAAATTGGAGGAAAAACATGAAAATATTATCTATGAAAACAACGATTTTTTTAGGAGCAATGCTTTCTTTATTGGTATGTCTGATGTTTACAGGTTGTTCAAATTCTGAAACAAATTCTACTTCAAGAGGACTCACGGATTTTGCACACATTGAAGAAGAATATCTTGCAACCATTGACAGTTTGAATTGGCCTGATGGCATTACACTTCCTGATAAACTGGAAGATGAAGATACAGGAGCTTCCTTTCAGGTTGGTTATGGAGAAACGAGAGCTTCTTATTTGTGGGAATATTCATGGATGAAAGAATGGCTTGATACTTATAATACAGATCCAGAGCGAGCCGAAAAAGCATTAGAAGAATTGGAAAAAGCCTTCGACATGCCATATATGGGAATAGACCGGTGTGATGACGCAACTCGTAATTATTTGCGCGAAAATATAGATAAAGCAAAATTAGGTGACCCCTCTGGATTTACAGAAAGTATAAGAGCAAATTATGCCAATTAGATTTACCTATTAAATCTGACTGATTACTGTCGGAGGTGCAATTTATGAAAAGAAAATACAAGAGAAGGACGTCTCGTTTCGGAATATTTTTTGTTTTCCTTACTGCTGTAACGATAGCAGGTGTATTTTTCATACCGTGGGTGATGAAGCCTGAAAATTTTAGAAACGAGAAAAATGCGATCTATTCATTTTTATATGGCGGGTTTCAGCAAGATTCATACAATGCAAAATCGTTAATATTGGTAGACCGTTCAAATAATGAAATTTTCATTTCTAAAAAGGAAAATGAGCAACAACTTCCCGCCAGCTTAGCAAAGCTATTTGTTATTGAATATGCTGCAACAATTGCGGATTTGGACAGTATTGTTCCAGTCAGCGATGAAGCAATTTCAATGACGAACCCCGGTTCATCTGTTGCAGACATAGAGGTAAAAGATTATTTTCTACATAACTTATTTGCTGCAATGTTAGTTCCTTCAGGAAATGACGCTGCCTATGTGGTTGCTGATTATTGTGGAGGTATTCTTTCTCCACAAGCCGCAAGAGGACAAGAACGTGTCAATGTATTTATGGACAATTTAAACATCCACTTACAAGAGGAAGGATATAGTAACACTATTCTGTACGATCCCAGCGGATATGATATGGATGCCCTTACTAATGTTTTAGACCTTAATGCTGTTGTAAATCAGCTTTTGGAATATCAATGGTTTCGGGATATTGTATCTCAAAGTTCTTATATGGCTACCTTGCCTGACGGCAGTACGCAAACATGGAAAAATACGAACACTTTTCTTGATCCTAATTCAGAATATTATAACGAGAATGTAATTGGGGTTAAAACAGGCTCTCTATCTGATGATTATCATTTAGTTATACTTTATAAAAAGTATGATAAGGAGTTTTTGATATGTAGTTTAGGTTCTCAATCAGACTCATCGAGATATGATGATGTTACTTATATTATACATACAATAGATGAATCTGACTACCTAAGATAGATAAAATAATATCAAAATATATCTAACAATTTGTAAATTCATAATTATCAAATATCTGCCGTACAACGGAAAAAGAAAAAAAGCCGTTGTACAGTAGATGTCATTTTGTGTGCTATTCTAATTTTGCGGCGGCTTTGAATAATCAAGGCCGCTGCCTTCATTTTTTGTTTTCGAAACCCTAATGACGACCGTATAAAGTGGCGGCTCACAGGAGGAATCGCCATGAAGCAAAGAATATCACAACAAAATATAACAAACTTTATACTGAAAAAAAACTTGTGCTTGTCAACGGAATACTTTGGTCCTGAATATGAACTGTCACATCATATAAATATATTATATAATTCTAATGCGTCTATCTATATTTTGGGGATAGGTGCATTTTTTATTTCTCAATTTGAAGTTGAAAAACGCAACAAAGAGCCATCTCCCGAACGGGTACGGAGCGAAAGGGGCAGAGGGGACAAACCTTTAACTCCTGTCCTCTACTCCACGCGGGAAGGAGGTGAACTCTATGGGGCTATCTTCTTCCGACAAGGAAAGAATACAACATCAGTACGACGCATTGGCAAAGAAAACGTTGGTAGGCGAAGCAAAAAGCTACCGCCGCACCCTTGCGAAACGCGCAGCACGCGAAGTAACTTTTTCGGATTTGAGCGAAAGTGAACTTGCGCAGCTTTTTACAACGGACGAATATGAAAGTGATTATTTCCGTTTTCAAGTGTCCGGCTTTGATGTACTCGTCAAAAATGAACTGCTTGCCGAAGCCCTTAACGCTTTGCCCGAAAGGAAACGCGATATTGTTCTCTTGTCCTACTTCTTGGATATGAGCGACGCAGAAATTGGCGAACTGCTGAGTGTTGTACGCACGACGGTTTTCCGGCACAGGAAATTTGCTCTTGCGAAAATCAAACAGTATTTGGAGGGAAAAGCAGATGATGAACACCGTTAGGAAATCTAAAAATCTTTTGCCGTTCCCTGTCATTTCGGCTGCGGCAAACGGCGATACCGAAGCAATGTGCGCTATTCTCAAACATTATGAGGGTTACATAGCAAAACTTTGCACTCGTACGATGAAAGACGATGCGGGCAATACCCATTTCTATGTAGATGAAGAAATGAGAAACAGGTTGCAAGTGCGTTTGATTACTCGTACACTTGCTTTTCGTGTAAGCTAAGTAAGTTTAGTTCATGCGGAAGTGCGTTCCCCTTTCCGCACTTTCCGCTATGGACAACAATTTATCATTCCGTAAAAGCACATTTTAAGAAATGTGTTTTTACAGGCTGATAACAGCTTTTACTGATCTTTGACAAAGAAAGCGACTCGACCGCAGTATAGGCAAACAAACACATTCCGTCTGTGCCGAGCTTTACGGAAAATGCGCGAAGAAACCATTTGGCGAGCGAAAACCATTTTTACCGTAATTGCAGATTTGGCACTCTGCAAGCAATGACGCACAGACGCAATAATGATACTCCCGTCTTGAACGCGTCACGGCATTGGGCGGCTGCATGAGAACCATGCAGGGGTGAGATTCCCGTGGAGCGCAGCCGGCGCCGTTTGTAGTTGCTGAAATTTATTTACTTGTAATAGCGGACACGCTGTTACGCATATAGTTATAAAAACTTCAAAGGGGGTTTTTATTTTGGAAAATAAGGTTATTACAACCGAAAAGAAAATTGGGAAAATAACATATTTTGTATCTTCAACACAAAGCGAACAAGCGAAAGATACGTTAGATAAAAAGGTAGAAAAGATGATTTTGAAAGACGTCGGGCAAAACGCCGAAATCTCAAAACTTTACTGATACGGCATTGACGGTCAATACGAAGCACGTTATAATGATGCTATAAGTACATTTGTTGTTTGACTGTCGGAAAGGAGTATTTTTTATGAAGCAGTCAGACAAAATAACGGCTTTATATTGCAGATTAAGTCAAGAGGATTTGCAGGCGGGCGAGTCGGGGAGCATACAAAATCAGAAATTGATTTTACAAAAATATGCCGACGATCACCACCTTATAAACACAAAGTTTTATGTGGACGACGGTTTTTCCGGCGTGAGCTTCGAGCGCGAGGGGCTTCAGTCAATGCTGCGCGACGTTGAAGCGGGGCTTATATCAACCGTAATTACAAAAGACCTTTCAAGGCTTGGACGTAATTATTTGAAAACGGGAGAATTGATAGAAATTGTATTCCCCGAAAACGACGTAAGATATATCGCAATCAACGACGGCGTAGATACGGCGCGGGAAGATAACGAGTTTACTCCCCTGCGAAATTGGTTCAATGAATTTTATGCAAGGGACACAAGCAAAAAAATCCGCGCAGTAAAACAGGCGAAGGCGCAAAAGGGCGAACGCGTCAACGGCGAAGTACCATACGGATATATCGCAGACCCCGAAGATAGAAACCATTTATTGCCCGATCCCGAAACGGCGCATATCGTAAAAAAGATTTTTGAATTATATGTAAAAGGTTTACGAATGTGTGAAATCCAGAATTGGCTTAGGGATAACAAAGTCCTGACCGTATCGGAATTAAGGTACAGACGGACAGGCAGCGCAAGACACCCGCGTCCGCAATTAGGCTTAATCTATAATTGGCCGGATAAAACAATCTATGATATTCTTACCCGTAAAGAATATCTGGGACACACGATTACGGGAAAAAGCTACAAGGTATCTTATAAGTCAAAAAAGACAAAGAAAACCCCCGTAGAAAAGCAATATTTCTTTGCAAACACTCACGAACCGCTGATAGACCAAGAAACCTTTGATTTGGCGCAAAAGAGAATTGCCACACGGACAAGACCGACAAAAGTTGATGAAATTGATATTTTTTCGGGAGTAATGTTCTGCGCGGACTGCGGATATAAAATGTACGCCGTCCGCGGCGCTAAAACGTTGGAACGCAAGCACGCCTATACCTGCGGTAATTACAGAAACCGCGCAAGGCAAAATACTTGCTGTACAACGCATTACATACGCAAAAGCGTAATCAAAGAGCTTGTTTTGGCGGATTTGCAGCGAGTTATGACGTATGTAAAATCAAAAGAAAACGAGTTTATTCAAAAGGCTGCGGAGTATGGAAACAAAGAAGCAGAAAAGGCGTTTGAAAACGACCGCAAAGAGCTTGCTTCCGCTGTCAAGCGCGAAAAAGAGCTTGAAACGATTTTCCGCAAACTGTACGAGGACAACGCATTGGGTAAAATTTCCGACAAACAGTTTGTTTCGCTTACAAGCGGCTATGATGAAGAAAAAGAAACGCTTGCAACAAAAATACGGGAATTGGAAACAAAGCTAAATTCCGTTGCAGAAAACAAAAAGGACGCGGCAAAATTCGTTCAGCTTGTGAAGCGTTATACGGAGATTAACGAACTCACTTATGAGAACGTACACGAGTTTATAGACCGTATTTTTATTCACGAATTGGACAAAGAAACGAACACGCGTCAAATAGATATTTTCTATAACTTTGTCGGTAAAATTGACAGTAATGAAAAACCTTGTGAAAGCGTATCGTATTTCCGTCAAATCGGTGCGGATATAACAAGCGTTGCAATGTAAAAAAATGTGATAGCGTACCCATAACAAATTGGTTACGTTATCACACTTCATTGAAATTAGTCCCGGAATACCCGTTATCAACATATTCAATAATTTCAACATTATCACCGAGGATTTCCGCATATTTACGAAGCAAGAGCCTTTGAGATTCAATGCTCATACTCTCAACACGCTTATCATCAACGGATAACCGCAAATATATTGCTACAATATATCTATACATTTGCAGACACCTCACCTTCAAATTCATTATCAAAGCTGTATGTTATTTCAACTTTTTTTCCTTTATAAATCTCTATTCTTGAAATCAACTTGTTTATAAGCTCTTTTGTAAGTGTGTTGTTTTCGGTAATAACCGAAACAGCGTCAGATAGGTCGCAATATTGACTATACTGCTTTTCAAGTTCTGCCTGTCGGCTTTCAACCTCGTTTATTTTGCGAAGCGTATCGGAGATTTTATCACCGTAGCTTGTACGCATTTCTTGATATTCCTCTTGTGTGATGATGCCGTTTACAAGGTTTTCATACAAGCTGTTCAAAAAATTCTGATTTTTGGATATATATGCCCGTAAATTTTTCAATTCCGTCTGCTGCTGTTCAATTCGTTGCTTATCATTCAGAGAATAAAATATCTGATTTTTTCTGTCTGCAAGCACAGCAGCTTGTGTTTTTATTGCAGTTATAACAACATTAAGCAAATCTGTTTCAAGAATACTGCTGTTATCGCAGCCGCCCCGTTTATATCTTGTATTTGTAAGACAGATTATGTTATATGCAAAACCTGTTTTTACTCTCGAAAATCTTGTACGGTGCAAAGGTCTGCCGCACTCTCCGCAAAAGATTTTACCCTTCCATATATTCTCCGTGTAGGGGATTACAGATATGTTGTCGTGCTTTTTCTTTAACTGTTCAATACGCTCCTGTGCCTTATCAAACATCTCTTGTGGTATAATGGCTTCGTGCGTATTCGGAACGACTATCCATTTATCCTTGTCAACAGCCGTTTGCTTTTTTGCCAAGCTGTCGCTCCTGCCTTGAACGAGCTTACCCGTATAGATTTCGTGCATAAGAATTTGCCGCACGGTCATAGTCTGCCATAAACCGCTACCGATGCTTTTTTCGGAAGTAATATATCCTTTTTGATAGCCGTAAACACCCGGTGTCGGAATTTGTTTTTCATTAAGCTGCAAGCATATCTCATTCATTGCCATACCGCCGTTAAAAAGTTCAAATATCAATTTTACAACGGGTGCGGTGTCGGGATTTACAATGAGCTTATGACAGTTATTCGGATCTTTCAGATAGCCGTATTTCGGTCTTGCACTCACATACTGACCGTCACGCATCGCCTGCTGTGCCTGTGTTTTGATTTTCTTTCCAATATCTAAAGCATAGGCTTCATTTATGATATTTTTAATATACAACAGCATTTTATCACCGTTTGAGGGTGCGTCCGTATCAAAGTTGTCGTTCACGGCGATAAACCGTACTTTCTTTTCGGGAAAGTAACTGTCTATGTAAAAGCCTGTGTCAATACTGTTTCTTCCAAGCCTTGATAAGTCCTTCGCTATAACGCACTCTATTTTACCGTTTTCAATATCTTCAATCATTCGTTGAAATTCCGGTCGCTGAAAGTTCGTGCCTGTCGCCCCGTTGTCAATATACACTCCGGCTAACCGCATATTGCCGTTTCGGGTGATAAAATCATCAAGTATCATCTTTTGATTTTCAATGGAATTACCTTTGTTATGACTATCCTCAACAGATAATCTTATATATTGTGCTGTTCTTATGTATACAGCCGTATTCAAAATCTCCGGCTGTGTATTAACTGTGTTTTTTCTGCTTTTTCTTGCCATATCAGATAACCTCCTTATATTCGCTCAAAGTTATTAAAGCCTGTTCGTATTCGTCCTTGAAGTTAAAAGTTATCTGCAAGTGTGTTTTGTCATAAATGTGTATGCACTCTATAAACTGAATAACAACATTGCGGTCAATTTCATCAATGTTTTCAAAGGCTTTGAAGCGTTCTATCCATTGCAGTTTTTTAGATGTATTGTTTTTGTACTCGTTAAGCTCCGTTTCAAGCTGCTTCAGTGCCTTCTCCAAACTCTTTTTTTCTTGGGTGTATGAGGAATTTAATGCTTTATAGTCCTCTTTGCTGAGAATCCCGGAAATATAGTTTTCGTAAAGAGTTGATTTGTATTCGCTTGTTTTGTCAAGCTGTTTTTTCACTTCTGTAATTTGTACGGATATTTTATTACACATATCCCTGCTTATTGCATTGCTGTTGATGCCACTGATTAAATCGTCCAGAGAAGCAATATTTTTTATATGTCCCTTAATACTGCCCGTGACGCAATTTACAAGGTCTGTTTCCTTAATCATATTACCGCCTAAGCAACCGTTTTTCTTTCCGGTGGGGCAATAATAATAGAAGTATTTTTCGCCATTATGGGTAACGGTCTTTCGTGTCATACGATTTCCGCAGCAGCCGCATATTAAAATTCCCGAAAACAAATGCAATGCGTTCTTTTTCGGTGATATTCTCGTATCGAGTCGCATAAGCCGCTGCACAAGCTCAAAGTCTTGTTTGCTGATTATAGCTTCGTGTGCGTTTTCGGTTACAAATACTTCATCGGCATTGCGTTTTACATATTCCTTAACTTTGTAATTCGGCTTGCCGTATTTGCCTTGTATCAGCTTGCCTGTATATATCTCGTCTTTAAGAATACGAATTACGGTTGTTGCCGACCACTTTGAATTTTCTTTATCGCAGTAACCGTTACGGGGCAGCGGTATATTGTTGTCCTTTTTATATTCCCTCGGCGATAAAACCGCAAGCCTGTTCAGCTCATTTGCAATTCTGTCCGCACTGTAACCGTCTGTCCGCATTTTGAATATATCTTTAACAACCCGTGCGGCGTATTCGTCAACAACAAGCTGATTTTTATTATCAGCAGCCTTTTTATATCCGTAGACGGGAACAGCTCCCACATAATCACCGTTTTTTCTTTTTATATTAAGTGCCGTGCGTACCTTTACAGATATATCTCTGCAATACTCGTCATTCATTACACCCTTAAAGGATACGGAAATATCGCCCGTTACGGCTTCTTTTGCGGTGTCTATATTATCATTTATGGCAATAAAGCGAACACCGAGAGCCGGAAAGATACGGCGTAAATATGTAAAGGTTTCGTTATATTCTCTGCCGAGCCTTGACAAGTCCTTTACGATTACACAGTTTATTTTTCCGCTTTTAATGTCCTCAATCATTGCCTTAAACGCAGGACGGTCAAAAGCTGACGTTAGATAACGATACTTTTGAAAACACTGGAAAATCAAGGTTT
>URAN01000008.1 GCA_900545865.1 uncultured Eubacteriales bacterium | reverse complement strand
ATCGGCAGGGCAAGGAATGACAAGAGATTATTACGCCCATGTGCATTTCTTCGCGCATGCGAAGAAAATTTTGCACGGGCAATTAATTCCGCCGGAGGCATAACGTGAAAGGAACTTTCACGTTATCAGCTCCTGTCTGTTTTTTCTTATAGTTTAACACATATAAAAGTGCCAAAACGTGCCTCGTCGCGGCGTTGACAGTGTTTCTATATCAAAAAGGTGGTAGCGACAGCGAGCCGTAAGTGAGGGCGTTTTACAGGCGAACAGGCAAACCAAGCGTGCCTTTTTGCGAAAAAGAAGGAACGACGGCGCGTGTGACCGGTTTTTCTGTAAAGAAAAATCGGAACAGAGCAAAGTCTGTTCCGATGTGGACAATGTGAACGGTTTAGATATCAATTACAAAGGTTACATTCGGGGTTTCTGCGTGGATATCTTGAAATACTTCTAAAATTTCTTGCATATATTGTTTCCATTCACATGAAACCTTATCAATACCTTTCACAACAATACAAACATTTTCACTCCACGCATAACTCATAGCATCGTACAATGCATCCAAATTATTTCCCCATTCATAAGGAAAAGCAAATGAATTCTTCATAACACCATAGATATCCGCCCATGTTTTTGCTCCTGTAAAATCTAAAATTATTTTTCTCATATTACATACCCTCACCAATTATTTCTATAAAAGTTTCATAATGATTATAGGTTACAAAAATAAGTCCGTCATTAGAAAATACAATTCTTTATTTATTTCTATAACCGCCGGTGTAGTTTATATCTGCTTCATACCAAATTCTGTTTTCCTTATGTGGAAGAACTTTTTTCTTATTACTATAGATGCCTCCAAAAATCATGGTGTTGGGTGCAACTTCCGCTAAATTCCCCCTAAGGTTATTCCAACCCTTTTCATGTGCTTCCGCCTTACTTATATAATAATGCGGTAACTCATTTAGATAGTACAGCCACCAATCTGCACCCATTGTACCAAGCTCTGTTGCATATCCGGCAACCACAGCAAGCAGTTGCTCTAATATGCAGCCACAGTTATCATGAATTTTTGGTTCACCAATTCTCGCTAACTCGTCATATGAAAATATTTTGCCGTTGCGTTTAAAACATTCAAAACAAGTTGTTGGTTTTATGAATGTTTTCCATTTTACCCAGTTTTCACTTTTTTGCATTTTATCACTCCAATTTAAGTTTTTACATTCGAATGTGTATACACTTATTATACTTAAACAAAGTGACATTGCATGTCATATTTTCGGTAAACCACATTCCGCATATCCGACAAGATTTATTTCGTTGGAAAAAGCACTTAAAATTTGCAAGTGCTTTTTCTTAGACAACCTAAACGGTTTAGATTATGCGCCTTGCGGCGCATAATCGCAAAAAGGTGGTAGCGACAGTGAGCCGTAAGTGATGGCGTTTTACAGGCGAACAGGCGATGCGAGCGTGCCTTTTTGCAATAAAGGAGGAACGACGGCGCATGTGACCGGTTTTTCTGTAAAGAAAAATCGGAACAAAGCAAAGTCCGTTCCAATGTGGCTTTCGCGTTCATTATAGATGCAGGCTCTTTTTTGCTTTTTGCACTCCATTGAGAGTCATCTATTTTATGATCCAAATTCCGTTTCGGTCTGAGCCTTCTCTTTCAATAACATTTCTATCTAAGAACATCCTTCCAATTAGTCGGAAATCCCATAAGTTCCATTTTAACATTTGGATATTTATCGAGCAAAGTTTCAATTAGATCAATAAAATCATTCCAGTGTCTATCCCTCGGAAGAATATTGCTTAAACACACCAATGTGGCAAATACTCTCACGCTGCTTATTCCCTGCTTTGTATACTGCTTATACAAAGCAGGTGTTTTTGAAAGATTCATATTATACAGTCTTCCATAATGCGCACATATATTTCTGACAAATGCTATATGCTCAATCCAGCTTTCAAGATATGTATATTTAACATCATATATCTGAGCTACCGCTTTCTTATCTTCCTGCTTCATGTTCTTATAAAACTTAGACAAAGTTCCGAAACTGAACAATTCAATTAAGGCATACATCGGGATTTTATCCGTTTCATAGTTGTTTCTGAAATTCTTAACGAAAGCAGATTTGCTATTTCTATCGACCTCACTATTTATTTCTGCCAAAAAGTGACTATGATAATCTTCATTTTCAAAATTAGCAGCGTCCTCATATCCAAAGTTGCCGTATTTATACGAAAAATGGTTTGCAATTCGACATCTCAAATTTATTTCTACTTTTTCAATTTGAGCAAACAATGCCTGTCTGAAATTACAATTGAACAGATACAATTCCTTTATCATATCAAATGTAACTCCCTGATTGTAATTGTCATTTTTCTTTTTGAGTCCTATGCTATATGCTTTTATCAATCTGAAATAAGACACATCATTAAGAAATTCTTTAACTGCTTCCTCGTCATTTATAACAAGACCGAGTTCTTTTAGATTCTCAACCTGTTCATCTATAGTCATAGGGACTTGATGCTTTTTCAATTCCATCTTTTCACTTCCGTATAAATTAAATGACCCGACGTGGTCCGCATCGTTGAGAGGCGTGTCGGGTTCTGTTAATGTTATTATACTCATTTTTAATGGAAATGTCAATACTTTTCACGAAATTAGCATTAATTTTTTAATCAAACAGGCAAATTTTATTCCCTCACATACTTTTATATTCTACTAAATAATTATTATGTCTACAATTTCAGAAAATGACATTGTCTAATGCGTTGCTGGCATATCACCACAATTTTCATAGTTAATATATGCCTGTATAACTCGCTTATAGAATTCCATCACAACAACATTCTGCATATGCTCATCAAAATGCGTATAAATACCCGGTTTTCGGCTTTTGTATCTCAGCACTCGTTTGAAATACATGCAGAATAGTTCTTTGGCGCTTTTGTTATATTCTCTGCTTTCCGGAATATATCTATGTATCTCCTGCAAAATATATTGAGGCGAAAGTTTCACGTTTATAACCTCATAAAGCATAGTGCCTATCAGATTTGAAATATATATTTCCCTGTCCTCGTGAACACACAGTTTAGGTAATAGAATATTAAAAGCATTATTCTTTTTAACAAGCGTGTTCCCTATCTTTTTCTGCTGCATCGGGATTTCAGCGATATTTATGCTGCATTCCGTTTCTATGCAGCTTACCACCGCACATTTTGTCTCACATTCGTCCAAAACCGCCTCAAATTTCTCTTTGGTCATCTGTTCGGCTGTACTGTCGTCCGGCTCCTCAAAAGTCCTGCAATTCGCCGCAAACTCGCACATGGCATCTACAACCTCATTGCCGTTATCTGCCGCAGCCATATATGACGAAAGAATTATAAAATAATCATTTCCGTCTGCACAATCAAGCCTTTCTTTCAGTTCCATACACACATCATCGTTATCCCTTACAATTGCTTCCTTGCAGAAGTCGTCTATTGCGTTCAGTAATTCAGCCAAAGACTCTGCTTTCAATATATCACGGGTAGTCATACTTTTTTCTCCTTTCCGCAAACAAAAAACAGCTCCGTGCAAGGAACTGCTTTTAATCTTTATTTTTTCTTGTTGTCTTTCTGTTTGAGTGTCGGTCTATTATTTGCCGGGGCATAGTTTAACTGCTCTTTTTTACCGACTCTTATGTATACAGCCGCTTTCATTTTTTGGCTTATCCCCACTTTTTTATATATTCAAATTCGTACTCGGACACGCACTGCGCCCACCGTACCTTATCACGGTATTTTTCATCGAACAGTTTAAGATTTATTGCCTCATTTACAATGTCGTTTGAATCATTCATAAATCTGTCGCTTTCAAAGGCTATAACCTCACCGTATTCTTTATCATAAATCACAACTAATTCGTAACAAGACATATCGATCATCTGCCCGGGAAGCATAATCCGTGTACATAAGCGAAACGATATGCTTCATCTCTGTTTTTAAGTTTATACCAACGTATATTCCCTTTGCTGTCGCTGAATTTGTAATACATTTCTGTCTCCCTTATATATTCACTGTGAGCGTAACTGCGTCGAACAGTGTAACCTCTATTTTTTCTTTGGATATAATCTTCACTCGTGTTACCATTGATTTGACCACGCTGTCATCGAAGGTTACGAATTTGCCGGGGAGTTTATCTATTGTGTCATATATAGCCCTCAGTTGGCTTGTCTGAGTGTTTTCTATCTGACTTTTTGCCGTTACAGCATTCAGTTTTGCTTGGAGCTTGCTTACTTCATCATGTTTCTGACGGCATTTTTCATCGATGCTTTCCCGTGTTTCCCTATTCTCGACTCCGAGCCGTATTATTTCAACGATTTCGTTATTCTTTGCTTTAATGCTGCTTTCAAGTCCGTGTATCTGCATTACCGTGTTTGGCGCCGACAGCAATTCCGCTATACTGCCTTTCATTAAGGCTTTGATTTTTTCAGTATTGTCAAGCATTGAGTTCATTGCTTTAAGCACACCGGCATGCAGTCTTTCTTCCTCTATGCTGAATGAGTCCTTGCAGTATTTGGTTCCGTGGTCAAGCCTGTTTATACATCTCCATACAACCTTTGTTTTGCCGTTTCTCGCCCAAGTTGTCCTGCGGTATTTACTTCCGCAGTTTCCGCATACCACAAGCCCTGTCAAGGCATATTTACTGCTGAATTTGGATTGCTCGGTCGCATTTTTATCCGCTGTGGATTTCAGGCTGCTTCTTCTTGCAATTTCCACCTGTACCTTATCGAACACAATTGGGTTTATAATCGGTATATGATGGTTTTTTACAAGGTACATCGGCAATTTTGGCAAGGCTCTTTCCGTTGATATACGCCTGAAATATTGCTCTGACCACTTTTGCCTGCTCCTCATTGATTTTCCATACATCATTTTCAACTATATATCTGTATGGAATACAACTTTGTTTGAATGTCCCGTTCATCATCCTATGCTTTATACCCATACGCACATTTTTTGACAGCGATAAGGATTCCTCCTGCGCCATTGAACTGAGCGCCGCAAGCTCTACCTCGCTGTTCATATTTTTTGTGTTAATGTTTTCTCTCTCGAATATAACATCCACGCCGAGAGTCTTCAGTTTTCTGATTATGTCGATGCAATCATAGGTATTTCGGGCAAATCTGGAAATAGACTTTGTAATAATGCAGTCTATTTTTCCATCAAGGCAGTCGTTATACATTCTGTTAAACTCATCTCTGCGCGTCATTTCAGTACCGGATATTCCGTTATCCGCATAGATGTCTACATAACTCCATTCGGGATTTCCAGATATGAGGGCATTGTAATAATCGTACTGATGAATAAACGAATTTTCCTGATCTTCCGAGTCACTGCTGACTCTCACATAGGCGGCAACTCGAATTTTGCATTGCTCCGGCTCAAACGTTTTTGTAGGATCAATTACAATTACTTCTGCCACTCTGCTCACTCCTTTCCTTGATTTTCACAGACACAATACCACAATAGTTTCTATTTATCCATTCACACATACCAACAAAATTTTCATTGGAATTGCATCAAATCCAACATAAATTCTGCGGTATTTCAAGTTTCAATTTCAAATCTTCCTCTATTTGAGTCATCTGCTCATTTGTTATGCTCTTTTCTTCTGCGATTTTACCAAGTTTCATTTTCAAATATAAATATGACATAACAGATTTTATCTGATTTTCAGTCATAATACTGTCCCCCTTTCAAATTCAGACGGCGGACGAAGCAACTTTCCGCTCCGCCCGCCATCCGACCGGGCCGCACTCCGGGACTTAACCTCGACTATGCGGGAGTATCATTATAGGCAGCAACCATCGTGGCTCGCAGACGGCTAACTCTGTTTTGCTGTCAATGGATACACGCTCGTACCTTGTTTGCGATCCGTTTGATGAGGCTTGTCCCTCACAGGCATTCTTCGCGCATTGGCAGTACAGCTCCGGTTGCTGCTAATGTATTCGCTGTTGGGTATTCAGTTGTCAAAGAACAATGAGGACAGATCAAAATATGTCCTTCCATATACCTGTAAGAAAATCAACAATTTTTCAACCCCTTTTTTAAAATTTTTTCAAGATTTTTTAACGCTCTATCAATTGTTTTGCTCACGACGTTTATTGAAACGCCCTCTACGTCTGCAATTTCTGCCATTGTCATATTATGAAAATAATAGGCGATAACTCTTTTAAACTGAATTTCAGGCAATTCTCGCAAAGCGCTATACAATTCCTGCATTGAAAGTTTCCTTTCATACAATTCTATCGGTGTCATTGCCACAAAAAGAATATCCTTTTCAATTCCATCTCCTGCATCAAGAGAATATATTGCTCTGTGCTGTATTGCCTTAACTCTATAATTTTCCTCTGCATTAAACGCATCTTCAAAAACCGCTGCAACTTCATCAGACACTTCTATGTACTCATCTTTCTTATACCAATAATATTCGTTATTTAACATAATTTTCTTCATTTTTCTAACCTCCGCTTCAAATTTGGGGTTAAAATTTGAAGCAGAAATTATGGGTATTTTGCAATGTAACACCGCCATTTTCTCTGCAACTGAAAAATGACCGCAAGGAGCCGCTTTGCGGCCGCCCTGCGGTCATTCATAAAATTGTTGTTATTTTGTCTAATTCTGTAGTGATAAATGATACTCCCCATAACATAAGCCTTTCTGCGATGGAACGCAAAAAAGCGCCGCGGCCGAAACCGTGACGCTTTATTCAGCTTGTGCTATGCCTTACTTTTTTGTATTCTAACTACAATGTAGTCTGTCTTCCCCAAAAAGAAAGGCTAACATCACAGCTACCGACATTATTCTTGTGCTGATGATACTCGATATTCGCTCCATTTCCTTAAATAATTTCTTTCTCTACTATGTGTCCTAAATCTTTCTCACATCATAAATTGCTACACTACACTTACAAAAGATTTTTCCCAGCTATTCAGCCCTAGTTCGCGTATACCACCACTACTGCATTCGGGATCAAGAATATCTTCATCAAGCTCTGGAATTTGCGAAAGTGTTCCTTCCGCAAATGATTGTAATCTCTCCATGCAGTTCTTTGTCCTCTGCATCAAGCCGCCCAAGCGCATGTCTTGTATTTCAAAACCAAACGGCTTATTCTCCGCAAACCACTGTTTTCGAAATGCTTTATAAAACACTTCTATTCTCTCTATAAGTGTATTGTAATCACTAACCAATATTTGAATCTCATTCATATCTTTTGCACGATATGCCTTTCTCGTTCGGATACCAATATCATTCTTTAGCGCCAGAATATCACAAAGTGTCCTTATAGTTTCAAAAATATACCCATAGTTCTCAGATTTTTCTAACTGTGCAAGCTTTTCACTTGCTTTTGCGTATATCTTATTTCTACCCACATCAGTTGTTGCGTCGTACAATCCACAGAAATAGTCATTATACAACATATATTTTGTCGGGCTAACAATTCTGTCTTCATTTTCGACCTTCATTCCAAATGCCGGTATATCTATCTCCATATAATCATCAAACTCTATCCCTATAAATTCTTTGAAATTTTCTTTAATCATACGCTCATCATCTATCCCTTTTATAAGCTGCGAGGTATAAAACATAGATGGCAAAATTGAAAAAAGCGATGCCTCCGCGCCGTCATCCCCCCACATGGTAAAGAAAACATTTTTCACATTATGTTCCTTGCAGGATTGCAGCGCAGCAATGTTGGCTCTTATAGAAAAATCATTTAATGGCACAAAGCCTGACCATTTCCACAGTCCGCCCGCAAACCATATTGATGTTCCCATGCGCTCATGTGCCTCTATCATATCGTCGTAGTGCTTTTTATCAGTCCGGTAATAATCCCAATATACAGGTATAACATTTTCAGGCAGAACATCCCGCGCCTCTTGTCCCATAATTTCAATATTTTCTGCACAGCTCGCTCCATTGTTGCATAGTTTAAGCATATCGCTCCATATCAAAGGCTGATAATTGTATTTTTTTGCAATTTCCTGAACCTTGTTCAAATGTTTCTTCATAATTTTATAAAGCGGAACATAGCCGTTCTTGTCAAGATATTTTCCTCTGCCTATCATAAAAGCCTCGTCCATGCCTATATGAATATTTCTGGAACGAAAAGCCTTTGACACAGATGCAAACATATTATCAATCAGATTGTAGGTTCTGTCATCTCCCACCAATAAAATATCGTTACAATCAGTATATTTCTGTACTTCCGACCATCTGACAAAAGCATTCAGATGTGCAAGTGTCTGAATACAAGGTACACACTCAATTCCACGTTCATAGCAGTAATCGTCAATCTCCTTTAATTCATTTAGTGAATATTTGCCTCTCATATATCCAAAATACGGTTGCCCCTCAACTTCGTAAGTATCTTCGGTATAGAGCATAAGCATATTATATCCCATATTCTTCATTAAATTGATAAATTTTTTCAATATTTCCACTGTAGGCACTGCGTTTCTGGAGCAGTCCACCATAATTCCCACTTTGTTAAACTCACTCATACTTATCCTCCGTTTATACTTTTATTTTACAACACAATATTTGAAGCTTCTTAATAAATTACCAATTTACATATCCTGATACGGATTTGACAGCTTTGCAACCACCTTCCCGTTTTTTGTTATGAACACATCTTCTGTTGCCGATATCATCAAATATTTGCCCAGATTTTGCTTTAATTCCGTCGCTGTAATGGACATAATCATTCTCCTCTCGCAATATATTCACACTTATATTATATCTATTTCGTGCGATTTTGTCAATCTTTTCGTGCGATTATATTTTGGTAATTTTATGCACACTATAGCATCATCTCAAAATTCTGCTCTTGCTCCTGCTCCCTCAACTCCACCAGATCCTCATTCCAATCCTTGTTCTCCGGGAGCAGTCTTTGCCACTCAATACTTTTTACCTCCTCCACACAATCGCTGTGCAGGTCATCCACATCCTCCGGATTGAGCCCCAACCCACGAACCACAAGCCAGAACACCTTCGCAACCTCCACCGTCTGTTTGAACATCTGCCGAGCCATCCGCCTTTCAAAGCTGTCCATCATTCCCTGCAATATATTTATGATAGTTTTGTTTGCATAGGCTTCATTATTTTTGTCATGCAGATACCCATTATAGAATTCAATGGCAGCGTCAATATAATCACTTCTGCTTTTGCATTCCAGCGACTTCATGCACATTTCTGCTTCTTTTAGATTTGAATGTTTCACCCAGACACTAATATGTTCTTTATTTTTCAAGATAATCACCTCCAAGAACCACCGCACCTGTGAGATGTGCGGAACATATGCCCTACAATTCTGCCTTGCTGCAAAACCGCACCCAAAACCGCACCAAATTTTCAAAACCGCACCATCCCGAACGGCTCTGCCGGTCGGCGTTTGAGGCTCGGTGCGTGGTTAAACGCACCGTAGCTTTATCCTGCTTAAAAATATTTAGGCTCTGTTTTATGCCTTTTTGCCTTGTTTTGGATTATTCTTCATAACCTCCTCAATGTATAACCGTGCAGGCTGCGGCACTACCTTTTGATATATTTTTTCTATCTGTTCTGTCAGTTGTTCTTCAAGAGATGGGCTGTCTTTCGGCATAAAAAATTTGACGGCTTTTAATTTTTCGGCGTCAAAACCTATGATAATTTTTTCAATTTTCAAAAAAACCACATCCCCATTTCTCAAAAAATCTGTGCGGCATTAATTTTTTTCGCAAAAAAACAGACGATATATTTTCAATCGCCTGTCTTAGTAATAATTTCATATTCAATTTTACTGTAATGTCATACCGTCATCGCTTCCCGAATATGCTATGTCTTCTTCAACCTCCATGCCGATCGACTTAAGATTTGTGTATTTCACACTATGCTCAACAATATTTTTAAGCATTTCAATTCTCATATTAAGAGTATTGCAAAGTACATCTCGCCTCTGCTCATCTATCTGAGGTGCATTTTCTAAAATTCCGGCAAACTCCTCATCTATTCCTTTGAGTTTGTCAAAGTCAAGCCAGCTGAAATCATCTACTAATCTTATCTGATCGGCATGATTTGTCTTGAACGGTTTGGAACCTATATCCCTTGCTCCTGCTTTGATATTTTGCGTCGGAATATTAAAACACATTGATGTTCCGCTGTCATAAACCGGCGCCGCAGAAATATATTCGAGGGTCTCCGCATTTCGTATAAGTCCAAAGTTATTCAGATGCCTGTCCTCGTTTACAATAATATAATCAAGCGTCAGCATTCTGTTAACCGTATCCTTTATATCCGATATGCCTCTTTCTTTGCAGCAGTCAATGTAGTGTTCATACAAGGATTTGTTATTAGGTTTCTTCTCCGACTTAATAATATTATGTGCGGTAACAAGCTCGGTTTGCGTTGTTACGAAGTCACCGCACGCACAAAACGGTTTATCTCCTATCAGTGTCAGAGTATATTCTGCACATGGTATATCAAGTCTTTTCATAATTGCGGTTGCAAGAACCTCGTTATACGGTTCCTGCAAATATGAACCGCTTCCGGCTTTATACAAAACTCTTTTGCCGTCTGCAATTCTCCATTTTTTCTTGAGCCAGCCGTCCGACGCAATATCCGGAGACATATAGTTTATTCTATCCGAACTTTCGCCTATACCGATTAATATGTTTCCTATATCCTCGGAAAAATCATTTTCAAAGAAATTTATATCATTCCAGCACACATTGATTGTTTCAGGCAAAATCCAATATTGATCGGATAAGTTCAGACCAAAGCTTTTTCCGAGCATTTCCGCAGCAGATGCCACATCAAGCTTCTCCAACGCATCTTTCAATCCGCTTCGGCTTGACGGAATTGATCTTGCCGACCACCATTCGTGAAGGTCTCGCCTATCCGCAGTTCCGTTTCTCATTTGTACTCCTACCGGTAAATGAAGCGGATTTATTACATCATATATTTTAGTATACGCTCCTGTTATTTCATCAAACTCGACATCGGCAACAGGGACATTTTTATGCATTAATATACATTTCATTTGTGAGCCTCCTTTCTTGAACGCTTTTTTATATTATACCACAGATTTATGTATTCTTCAAGAATTTAAGTCATTTTTATGAAAAACAACGAAAACTTTTCACTTTTCTAATAAATCACATCCTCATTTCAAAACGGTTTTCCTCTTTTGGCTTTCACGTTCATTATAGATGCACTAGTTTTTTACTGTTTATGGTCAGTTTTATCAGTGCCATTATTGGTGTCAAAATCGGTGCCATTTAAACAACAAAACTATTTAAAATTATTCCAGTTTTAATCTACGCCTATACACTTCTGTCACTTTTAATAAGTAGCACACATGCATGATAGGAGCACTTCGCTTATGAGTCATACCACAAACAAACGTCCAACTCTTAATAGTTGTCTGAATTTTATTGGGACTTTTTGTAGCTGCATACCTATCGAATTTTTACTCTCAAATCTACCTCGATGAAACAAACCTCTGTTCACACTTGTAAACCTTTTAATTTTTACCAACAACACATACAATTTTAGGGTTCATTTTGTGGTCCAGATTGGAGTTTACACATTTTTTATCTGATTTTTTACGCACTGTCTTTATCTGTCACCCTAAAGGTGACAGTTTTTTCTATTAGTGACATTATCGGTGACAAAATCGGTGACATTTCTATAAATAGTTATTAAATAACCCGACATAGTCATCGTCGAGAGGCATATAGTGTTCTATCACGAAAACACCTGATATTAAAACATAACTGGATTAAATATCAGGTGTTATTCCGTTTTATAACAATTAAAATTTAAGTCCCAACAACATATATAACTCATCTTTATAGGGAAGTATTTCTGTATATAGTTGAGTGTATGCTCTGCCAATTGCACCACTAAATGGAATCATGTCTAATGAGCTTTCGCCACAATTTAAAATATGTTCATAAGATATACCTGGATATTTATCTATGTAATATATCTTTGAAATTCCTAAATGATAAGCCTTTTTTGAACACAGTTCGCAAGGGCTAGCTGTAGTAAATAAATATCCACCGGTTACAACTGGTGTGCCAATTTTCGCCGCCTGGAGAAATGCCATTTCTTCAGCATGAATAGCACGCGTGTGCA
Organism: uncultured Eubacteriales bacterium; assembly: GCA_900545865.1. Classification (GTDB taxonomy): domain Bacteria; phylum Bacillota; class Clostridia; order Monoglobales; family Monoglobaceae; genus UMGS1820. Next base: position 61,287 of record URAN01000008.1, on the reverse strand, counting down.
CTTGATTCTTCTGATTTTTATACGATAAATACGCATCTTTAAAGCAATATGAACAATTTCTCCCCTTTAATAATGAAAAATCAATATCTTGAGTTTTGTTCTTTACATAATTGCGATATTTTTCATCCGTCCTTTCATACTCACTCATTCCAACTTCATCTTCTTCATCGTCATGAATTAACGAAAAAAGAGATCTTAAACTACACGGAATTTGGCCAGCCGGTGTTGTATTCCAACCAGTAGCAATTATTGAATATTGACTATCCGAAATAACTGCACCAACCTGTCTTGATAAACAACCCGAATTAAGTCTCGCATTATATGCCGATTGCATGCAGTACTCTATCTGAGTTGGAGGTACGAGTCCTGGATGCATTATTAGTGAGACATACCTTATCAGTTGTCTTTTCGTTTCATCATATGTGTTGGACTTAGAATCCGGATTATTTATATGTACATCAGCTTTTTCTACAGTTTTTTCTATGTTTATATTATTAAAAACTCCTATTTCATTATTTAATGAAGGATATTCTTTTTTGTCAAGCTTTACCACATCATCGTATGTAAAACCTTTTTTAATTAGGCGGTTTTTTCGTTCATTATCTAATGAATTAATTGCAAATAAATAAAACGCAGAATATCTATCCTTGAAAAAGGTGGCTTCATACGGATTCCTAAAAGCATCTATAACAACTAACACCTGTTTCTTTTCTTGTATATTCCTTTGTCTCAAAATTTTTATTAACATATTAACTCGTTGAGATAGTTTTAATACATTTTCAGGAACAACATTTTCTGAGAAAGCGTCTCCCGAAGCTCGTATGTTATCACCAATTTTCTGCAACAATATTGTATATACCTCAACGGGAATGTGTTTTTGAAATTCAGCAAACGCTTTAGGTATTTCTTCAAAGTAGAACGAATATAGATCATCAGCAGCAAGTATATTCTCTAAATGATTGGCTCTTTCCTCCACCTTTTGTTTTAATTCAACCCTTTTTTTGTGAAGAGCTTTATAAGTCTCTTCATAATTAGAAAAGTCAATTACACTTCCCGAACATTTATTAACATATTGAAACATTTCTTCATAAGCATGCTCAAGTATGAATGTAAATATTATATGTTTCATTTCAATTAATCTAAAAGGAATCCATGTGTTTCTCGCATATTCATATATTATTTTATACTCTCTATCTTCAATGGTTTTATTATCATGAGGCAAAGGTGGTTGCAAATCTACAAATGATTTTTGCAATAATCTTGCAACAGTTGATCATCCGCAACCAGTTCTACCCGTCAAACCTATTATAATAAAATCTTTACGTTCAGCAAATATCCTTTCAACAGCTCTATTTACCAAAGAAGTATTGTCTGCCATATCATATACCTCCATATAATTTTAATTGTTTACATATTTAACATATGCATCTGCGATTTTTTGAATCATTACGGGTAGTTTTCCAGTAGCTGCAAGTAATAATAATATAAATATTAGTACTTCATAAATTATTTTTTTATGAGTGTTTAACCAACTAAAAACCTTGCTTATGCGACTTTCTCTAATTATAAAATCATCTATTTTTTCTTTCTTTTTACTTTTTTTATAATTAGAACAATTTACACATTTATCCACAGATTCTCCCACAAGTGGTTTTACAAATTCATCCCATTCCATTTCACCAGATGACAACATCTCGCAATAATTGAAGAAAAAATCTGTAAACTCAACTCTATAAGGGTGTAATTTTTTACGCAAAAATGCCTTTATTCCCGTCCGATGAGAGTATTTCATTTCATTCAACAAATCTATTCTCATACCAGAATGAGGCGTTTTTTCATCTATTCCATTACTCAAATAATTAAAAGTAATAGTGGCTAGTTTGTTTACATTATTACTTACATTTTTACTGTTAACACATATTTTTATCGGTTTGTTTGTAGGATTATTTAGAGCAATTAATAATGCCCCTTTCCAATTTGGATCTATACTTGTACATACATGTCCTATACCTTCTACTATATTTGACACACGGGATATCACATAGCCTGCTATGTTGTCAGGCACTGATATATATTCTTTACTGACAACTAACACGGTATCTTTTGCACGAACATAAAAATAATAGTTGAATGGATATTTAGTATCACAATAAACTGATTCCAACATCCCACATCGCGTCGATAAAGCTATTATAGTTGGTGTTATATCATACGATGCACCTTTCAAATTATTTTCATTAAATGGTACAATATCTAAATTCTTATTTTTCATATAGAATATCTATCTTACCTAACATCTTACTCACCGCCAAAATATTTTTTATTATTATACCATAATTCGCCAAAATTTTCAATATGTAAAAGGGATAAATATACAGACAACCTTTATGCTCTCCACCATAAGTTTTATATTTTAACTTCCACTTCTGTGTCATCAACATATTTAATCTTTACTTTTTCTTGGGTCACTACTGTTACTGAAACAATTACCGACTTTACCATCTGATTAAAATACTCATTTATATTCAGATCCGTGTCATCAATGAATTCTTCTATTTGATTTATTATTGCATTATCCGTAGAAACTGCTTTTTTAAGTTTGTTGTTTAACCTGTCTACTTGAGATTCTATTGTCCGTATTTTATTTGCATAAAACTCCTTGTTCTCAGATTCTTTTATAATATTCCCTAACAGGCTCAATTCTTTTTCGTATTTTAGAATTTTTCTCTTTATAGCCTGTAGATTATGCTCATTATCCTTAAAGATATCTATCTCAATTTTTTCTTTTACTTTATTTTTTACATCATCAAAATTACCGAGAATACTCTTAATGTTGTTTAATACTGCATTGTTTAAGTCTTCTTCAAGTATTGTTGGTGAACTCTTGCAGTTCTGTGTTCCGTTATTTAGTCTCTCGATACATCTCCACACTATTTTCTTTTTGCCATTTCGTGACCATGTAACTCTTCTATACTTAGCACCACATTCTCCGCAGTTCACCTTGCCTGTGAGAGCATATTTAGAACTATATCTGCTTGGATTTTTACTGCTATATAGACTAGCTCGTCTTTTTAATTCATCCTGTACCATATCAAATATTTCACGAGAGACTATTCCCTCATGATTATTCTCGATATAATATTGTGTAACCTCACCTTTGTTTCTTGCTATTGTTTTTGTGAGATAATCTACCGTATAACTTTTCTGCAGGAGTACATCACCTTTATATTTCTCATTTCTCAAAATTCCGGACACAGTAGATTTATTCCATTCACCTGTACCCCTTGTTGTTTCTATGTTGTTATCGTTAAGCCATTTCCTAATTCCGCCTATGGAATTCCCCTCCAAGTACATATGAAAGATTTTGCGAACGATTGCTGCCTGTTCTGGAATTATAACAGGTGTTTTTCCATCCCCTCTGTCATATCCATATAATAATGAGGGGAAAGCAAACTTTCCTTCCTTATACCCCATCCTTTTACCTCTGGTTATATTTTGACTTAATGACTCGCTTTCTGCCTGAGCAAATGCACTGAACCATGTTAAGAATGTTTCGCTAACCGCATCAAGTGTGTTTATTCCTTCCTTTTCAAAAATGACTCCTATATTATTTGCTTTTAGTTTTCTCACATGTGTTAGACAATCAACCGTATTTCTTGCAAAACGTGAAATTGACTTTGTAATAATCAAATCTATTTTTCCTTTATTACACATCTCAATCATTCTCTGAAATTCGATTCTGTTTTTATCATTCATGCCACTTACGCCGAAATCAGCAAAAATATCAACCAAAGTCCAATTAGTCGTACTTTCAATTTTATTCTTGTAATAAGTAATTTGATTTTCCAGACTATTTTCTTGTTCTTCTTTATCCGTACTGACTCTACAGTACGCCGCTACTCTATATTGCCTATGTATATCTGTTGCCTGTTTGGAAATTGTAGCCGGAATTTCAGTTATCTTTCTCATCATTCATTACCTCCAAGTATTTTTCTATAACATTTAGCATCATTTCTGCAGACAACCAGCACCTAAAATGCAATGCTATTTCTTTATGTGCATATGTCCCACCATTCTTGCCCTGTCTTGATACAATCCCGATAGAATGAGTTTCTTTAATCCATATTTTGGGTGTTAAAGCTTTTAATTCTACTGGAATTGAAAGAAACTTTTCATTGTGCTTATTTTCCCACAAAGAAAGAAAATCAACGGTCCCACTATCTCTTAACCACATTTGAATAGTGTACCCTGTTGATTTTTGTGGTTTGCTTCTTGCTAACTCTGTTAAAGAAATATATCCTGGATTCTGCGCCAATAAATTGTTTCTCACCTCTCTTTTCTTCTTTCTAAATTCAACACTTGGATTTTGAATTCTGCTATATCTCCAGACCTCAAATTCATCATACAGATTTTCTAATACTTCGTTATATACCTCTTCGGTTATAATTTCACTTTGAAGTAATGGCTTCATATACTGTTCTTTTGCAATGATATACCGTAGCTGATTTTGAATTGCTGATTTGTCCATGTCCAATTCTCCTTTCACTTTAATAATAGAATTATATAACAAATCAGCAATTCTGTCCCTAGGCTAACTTCTGATGTATCTGCAACGAGATTCTTTTTCGATAGATGCTTCAACGAAATTTTCGAATGAAATAATATAAGCTAAATACTTTTTGTTATTTATAGTTTTATCAATAACGTCCCTTGTCCACTTATCTTTACCTGATGGAGATTTAACTCCACGGTTATACAATTCTTCTTGAATATTTTGCAAGCTATGACCATTAATAGCCATGTCATAAATCATTCTAACCACATTAGCTTCATCATCTTTGATGTAAACATAGCCGTCTTCATCTCTACCAAACCCGTAACAAAATCTACCAAACAATCTCGATTCATACAAATCCAATTTCATCATTTTATCTTCCTCCTTAAGTTTGATATTTTTTGTAGTTCTAATTTCGCTATTTGTCATTGTAAGTTTCCTCCTTTGTACTTTTAAAACATAAAAAACACATCTTGATTTCACTCAAAATGTGCTCAAAATTTATAATATCCAATTTTAAAACATCACCATTATGATGTTATATCCACCAAATTTTCTTCATCTACCCAAATCCTCCTAAACAATTCTACCAATCCAAGACCACCCTTTATGTTAAATTTGCATAGAAAAAGAGACAAACATCATTATAACTATGTTATAAAAAGTGTTTGTCTCTTTTGGGTGCAGGGGAGGGATTTGAACCCCCGACCTCCGGGTTATGAGCCCGACGAGCTACCAAACTGCTCTACCCTGCGATATTTAATTGGTGCCGGAGACCGGGATCGAACCGGTACGGGATTATAGTCCCACAGGATTTTAAGTCCTGGGCGTCTGCCAGTTCCGCCACTCCGGCGAGCTCTCGCTCAGACAGCGTCTCCGCTAAAGCCTTATTATTATACCACCTCAGAATAGTTTTGTCAAGGGGTTTTCACAAACTTTTTTCAAAAAATGCGTTGAACGCAATGATTGAGCGCAAACTCATCGTTAATAATTAAACATAATTTTCTTTGATAATTAAAAATGATACCCTCGATATGCCGTGTCTGACCAAATTCATATCGAGGGTTATCTATGTAATATAACTCCGTTTTACTTTATGTCTATTTGCACCTTTTTATTTATTCTTTTGTTAAAAACTTTTTTAATATGTATCCGAACCGCCGCTTTACTCAGCAATATTTATCGGTTCGGGTACAGAATCACAGGCAGGCTCTTCTCTATACTGTGAAAATAACTTTTTGAATATCAATACATCATAAATTCCTGTTATCATTTTGAGAATTGAATACCACAGCATTAATTCAACAGATGGATTTTGCTGAGTAATATCACAAAATATAAAAAAGAAATATGGTATTTGTTTCACCGCGCCAAAGATACAGCTATAAATTATTAATGCATTACAATTTATGCTAACATCATCGCTTAGCAATTTAATATATGCAATATATAAAACCAATCCTAAGAACGGTATCGGATATGTTGCATAAAAGATTCCCATTATATCATACAAACTGTAAAATATAAAAAATCCTATGTGCACTAACTTTTCTTTGCGGCATTGCATCAAAAAGAAAACCGCACATGCAAGATCTAAAGTAACACTTATTACATTTCCGTTGCGCACAAAATGGAATAAAAACGTGTACAATGGTTCAGTGGATTCAATTGTAAGTCCAAGCGATTTTGAATAACGATTATATTCAAAACTAAAAAAGAACAATACAATTGTTAAAACAATTTGCGGAATCAAATAAAAGTAGTTTGAATACATCTTAAATTTAAAATATTTTTTTATCATAATAATCCTCCTATGTATTTTAGTATAAAATAAAAAAGTGCACCAACCGAAGCCGATGCACATAAAACACAAACTCCGATTGCTGCGAAACAATTTTAATATACGATAATTAACATATACATAGGAAATGGAATTTGTATTTTTTCAAATCCAGCCTACATATATGCCTAAAATTGCATAGAAATAAAGATACCCTTTCGGTACGGTTATTAAAATTGTTTCGCAAATTTATTATACCACACTTGCTAAAAATTTGCAACAAAAATTTTAAATGAGTAAATAAATTATGTATATATCTGTGAAAGATTGTGTGGTGCAATCGGTCTGTGTTTTTCGGCGCACGGCTGATTGCCGTGTGCCTTTTTAATTTCTGCACACATACATAATGCCGAAATACAAGCCCGATTGTTACCACACATTTAAAAGAATCCCGATGAAAATTTTCGTCGGGATTCTTTTGTGTTCGGGATGTCGGGGACACCATCCCTTACAGGATTTACGGTTATCCTTTCCGTATGGTTTGATGTCGCGCTTATTATTCCGTTTTAAAAATCTTGTACGGCGAAATTCCGTATCGGCGCTTGAATATTCGGCTGAAATAATTATAATCCGAAAAACCCGATTTTTCCGATACTTCGGCAACCGTAAATTCCCCCGATTTTAAAAGCGAATACGCAAGTTTGAGCCGCTCGTGCCTTATATACTCGGCGATTCCCACTCCGCAATCATCGGCGAACGCATTATACAGCTTTGTCCGACAAGTATCGGCATATTCGCACACATCGCCAATCTTAATATCAGAACACAAATTGTCCGCGATATACTCTCTGGCGAGCCGTGTTATCCTGTTGTTATCGGGAACAATCATATCCTTTAACATAATATAATCCATACATATTTCAAGCAGCTTTGCCGCCGCGGCTATCTGTTTTTCGTTCCTGTACCTGATTCCTTTCGGCGTACATTCAAGACCGTAACGGTGATTTATCTCGCCGACAAACTCCCCGAGCGCGGATTTATCCTTTAAATCGGTAATCTGTCCGAACATCATATATCCTATTATCTTGTTGTTGTCTTTAAGGGGTATTGTTGCCTCAACAAGCCCGGCATGACACTTATAAATATAAATTTTGTCCGACTTTTTGCACTCGCCGAATGCCGCAAGGTCACTCTCTCTGCATTTTTGCGACAACTCTTTTTCAGAGTGCATAAGCGAACAAAACCGACACTTATTCTCGGGGTATGCCAAGACCTCGTTATAATCGGCGTCAAACAAGACTATTCTTATCCCCGACATTGTATAAAACAGCTCGAAAATATTTCTGATTTCTTGAAAATTTAGCTTTAAACTCACTTTAATCCGCTCCCGTGGACAAATTTACAATTTTATAAATAAAATTAACTATAATTATACCATAAACTTTGATATAATCAAGTAAAAAGATAAAAAAATTTTTATCCCGAAAGGACGGATTTATTTATGAAACAAAACAAGAAACAAACATTTGCATTGTATTTCGGAAACAGAGGATTTTTCCCTGCATCATTGATTGCATCGGCACGCGATGAGGTTGCTGCCGCAGTGGAAAAGGCAGGTTTTGACTATCTTATGCCGCCGTCGGATATGACGCGTTACGGCGCGGTCGAAACCAAGGATGAAGGCTTAAAATACGCCGAATGGCTCGGCGAACATATCGGCGAATATGACGGACTTATTATGTCGCTTCCGAATTTCAGTGATGAAAACGGAGCCGTTGCCGCCGTTCGCGACTGCGGCGTGCCTATTTTTATTCAGGCTTACCCCGATGAAATCGGCAAAATGGATTTTGACCACCGCCGCGACTCGTATTGCGGAAAGTTCTCAATCTGTGACGTCTTTCATCAATACAAGATACCCTTTACAATAATGCCGCCGCACGTTGTGCATCCGAACACGGACGCATTCGCAAAAAATCTTTCGGATTTTGCCGCGGTATGCCGCGTTGTAAACGGTATGAAACGCTTTACCATAGGCGTTATCGGCGCGAGAACAACCAAATTTAAAACCGTTCGTTATGACGAAATCACCCTTCAGAAATACGGAATCACCTGTGATACATATGACTTATCCGAGCTGTTTTATCGCGTGGAAAAGATGGACGGTAACAGTGACGCCGTTAAGGCAAAAATCGAAAAGCTTATCGGTTATACCGATTTTTCAAGCGTTCCCAAAGACAAGACCGAAACTTTGGCAAAGGTATCCGTTGCCATTGATGATATGATGCGCGAATATCATCTCGATTGCATAACTCTGCGCTGTTGGGAAGAAATGCAAACCGTTCTCGGCGTTGCACCCTGTGTATTGCTCAGTGAACTCAACGACCGCGGAATAGTCGCGTCTTGTGAAATAGACCTGTGTTCGGCAATCAATATGTATTCGATGCTTTTGGCATCACAGACACCAACCGCCTGTCTTGACTGGAACAATAACTATGGCGATGACCCGAACAAAGTCATCCTCTTCCACTGTGGTCCGGTTGCGCAAAGCCTTATGGACGGAAAGGGCAAAGTCACCGACCATAAGATGTTTGCAAAAGGCTGTCCCGGATGCGGCTGGGGCAGCAACGAAGGCAGGATTGCCGCGTTTGATATGACATACTCCAACTGTAAAACCGAGGACGGAAAGCTCACGTTCTATGTTGACAAAGGCGAGTTCACAAGCGAGCCGATAGAACCCGAATTTTTCGGCTGCGGCGGCGTTGCAAAAATCGATGACCTTCAGCGTAAGCTTATCGTTTTGGCAAAGAACGGTTTCCGACATCACACCGCTGTCGGAAAAGGCGATATGACCGATATTTTGCGCGAAGCGTTTACAACATACCTCGGATATGATATGATTGAGTTATAGGAGGGTGTGCAATGTATATCGGCGGTCTTGACATAGGAACAAGCGGCTGTAAAATTGCCGTTTATGATGAAAACGGTAAATTCGTCAAATGCGAATATACCGAATATGATGTAAGCCGCAGCGGCGGTCTGCACGAAATTGACCCAACGGAAATTTTTGATTGTGCAAAAAAGGTCATTGCACGATTGAACATATACGACCTTGCGGCAATTGCCGTAACGAGCTTTGGCGAAACCTTTGTTATGCTCGATGCTGATGACAAGCCGTGCGCACCGTCAATGCTCTATACCGACCCGCGCGGCAAGGACGAATGCAAAGATATTTCAGAACAGTTCGGCAAGGAAAAGCTTGCGTATCTCACCGGTGCAAAACCGCACGAGATGTATTCCCTGCCGAAAATAATGTGGATAAAAAACAATATGCCAAACGGTTTTGCGGCGGCAAAGCGAATCTTGCTTATGCAGGATTATATCGTCTATATGCTATGCGGCGTTGCTCAAATCGATTACTCGCTCGCCGCACGAACGACCTGTTTTGACATAAAAAACAAGTGCTGGTCGGACGAAATTCTCGAATATTGCGGCATTGACAAAAATATGCTCTCGACCCCCGTACCGTCGGGGACGGCGGCGGATAAAATCAAACCCGCCCTTGCCGCAGAGCTGTCGCTGAACCCGAATCTCAAAATCGTTTCGGGCTGTCATGACCAGATTGCGGCAATGACGGGCGCGAACGTGTTCGGCTGCGGCGAAGTAATGGACGGCACGGGAACGGTCGAATGTGTTCCCGTTGTGACGGACGATGTTCCGAACGACTTTTCGCTGTTTGACTGCGGATTTTCGTTTGCGCCGCACATAAACGGAAAATACGCGTGTTATGTTTTGTCATATGCCGGCGGCGCAACCCTAAAATGGTTTCGCGATAACTTTTCGGATATGTCATATTCCGAGCTTGACAAAACGGTAAAAGACGCACCGACCGACCTGTTGATAATGCCGCACTTTGCCGGTGCGGCAACGCCGTATATGGATACGGATTCAAAAGCGGCAATCATCGGGCTTACATTTGAGCATACAAAATCGGATATATACAAGGCTCTTATGGAAGGCACGGCATATGAAATCGCCGTCAACCTCGAAATCCTCAAACGCTATGCCGAAAAGCCTCAAATGCTGATTGCCACGGGCGGCGGCGCGCGGTCGGATATATGGCTGCAAATCAAGGCGGATGTTTTGAACACACCCGTTGCCGCCCTTGACACCGAAGAGGTCGGCGCGGCAGGAACGGCATATCTCGGCGGCTTGGCAATCGGGGTATTTGATAAAGATATGCGGCTTACCCATAACAAAAAGACGGTTTATCCGAACCCGGATAAGCATAAATTCTATTCGGAACAGCTTGAAAAATACAAGAAAATCTATGGATTTTCAAAACAAATCTTATCATAAAGGAGGGCTATTGAAAATGAATCAAAATTCATACATAGGTCACAACTCGCAAATCTGCGGTGTGGAAGAGAGCATTCTCACACGCAGCAAGGGTAAGGGAATGACACTTTTGAACGTCAGGAACGGAAAGGGTCTGAATCTCACATTTTCCGCTGACCGAGCAATGGATATTTCGCGCGTTGAATACCTCGGTTTTAATATCGGATATTTTTCGCCCTGCGGCTATGTTGCACCGCAATTTTATGACAAAGACGGTACGGGATTTTTAAAATCCTTTACCGCGGGATTTTTAACAACCTGCGGTTTGACCGCGGTCGGAAGTCCCTGTGTTGACGAGGGCGAGGCTCTGCCGCTTCACGGTACAATATCAAATACCCCGAGTGAAAACTATTATTATACCGAGGACGAAAACGAGATAAAAATTTCGGCAACGGTTCGTGACGCGGCAATTTTTAACCGCAAACTTTTACTGTGCCGCACATACACAATTTCAAAATCGGAAAACCTGATAAAGATTGACGACACGGTTAAAAATATCGGCGGCGAAACCGCGCCGTGTATGCTTTTATATCATATGAATATGGGTTATCCCCTGCTCAGTGAAAACGCGGTTGTCAATATTCCGCATACGTTCGTAAGGGCAAGAAATGCCCATGCGCAAGAGGATATAGAAAACAGCCTTGTTATGGAAAAGCCGCAGAGCGGCTATGAAGAACGCTGTTATTATTATGACGTAAAGGCAAAAGACAATACGGCGGCGGTCGGAATCTTTAACCCCGACATCGAACGCGGTCTTACCCTCAGCTTTGACAAAACGACTCTTGACTGTTTCACTCAATGGAAGATGATGGGCGAGGGCGAGTACGTTTTGGGTTTGGAACCCGGTAACTGTACCCCCGACGGCAGGGATATAAACCGCCGCGACGGAATCTTAAAATTTATTGACCCGAACGAGGAATACAAAACACATTTAGAAATAAAATTCACACAAAATACGGAGGATATACAATGCTTGTAAACTTAAAAAACATACTTAAAATTGCAGAGGCAAAGGAATGTGCCATAGGCTCGTTCAATACGCCGAATTTCGAAAGCCTTCGCGCGGTAATAGGCGCGGCGGAAGAACTCAACCAACCGGTAATCATTATGCACGCACAGGTTCACGAAGAAATGGGACTTTGTAAAATGGACGAAATCGCGCCGCTGATGCAATTTATGGCGGACAAGGCAAGCGTGCCGGTGTGCGTTCACTTAGACCACGGCACGGACATAGATTATGTAAAGCGCGGAATCGACCTCGGCTTTACCTCGGTTATGTATGACGGTTCGGAATGCGACCTTGAAATAAACCGCGCCAACACCTGTATCATAAAGGAAATTGCCGAGCGCGAAAACGTTTCCGTTGAGGCAGAGGTCGGCAGCATGGGCGCGAGAGAAGCCGGTGAAGGCGGCGGCGAGAGTATATATACCGACCCCAACCTTGCGCTTAAATTTGTGAACGATACCGGCATTGACGCGCTTGCGTGCGCATTCGGCACAGCTCACGGGATTTATCTCAAAGAGCCTAAGCTTGATTTTGACAGGGTTGCGAAAATTAAATCGATGATTGACGTTCCCATAGTTATGCACGGCGGCAGCGGCGTATCCGAAGAGGATTATAAAAAGGTAATCGAGTGCGGCGTTCGCAAGATTAATTATTATACCTATATGGCAAAGGCAGGCGGCGAAGCCGTTGAAAAAATGACGGACAGAACGTTCTTCCACGATATAGCTGCTGCGGCGGAAATCGGTATGAAAGAGAACGTTAAGGCGGCAATAACGGTCTTTGGCGGACTTAAATAATATAAAGGACACATAACGTGAAAGTTCCTTTCACGTTATGCCTCCGGCAGAATGGAGACTTTTATGAAAAAGCTGAACTTTTATAAAAATAAGATATATTTATCATTTTTAATCGATGATGACGGACGTCTTGACGTCTTAAACATAGGCATAAACAATACGGAAACCGAGCCAAACCGCTTTTTTGTTCCCGTTGAGGTCTTTGCAACGGGCGAAAACCCCGATGACCACCACGGCGCAAAGCATACGGGCAGCAAGCTTTCGGACGCGCTCAAATACGTTTCGCATACCGAAAGCGATTCCGAAATTTCGTTTATTCTCGAAAACGAAAAAATCCGCGTTATTCAGCATTACAAATTTCTCGGCGATGCAAGCGCGGTTCGCTCTTATGCCGAGATAAAAAACATCTCAGCATACGATCTCGGTTTGGAATACGCAAGCTCGTTTTGTATGTACGGCTTTGACATTGACCGCATTTGGCTCTGTCACAATGCGTGGTGCCGCGAACTCGAATGGCGCGGCTATGCCCCGAGCGAGCTTGGCTACAGCCGCATAACCGAATTTTCGTCAAAGCGAATATCCGTATCGAACACGGGAACATGGTCAACAAAAGAATTTATGCCGATGGGCATAATCCAAAACTCAAACGAGAGTGTTTTCTGGCAGATAGAGCATAACGGTTCATGGAACTTTGAGATAAGCGACATTAAAGACGTAAACTATCTCAAATTATCAGGTCCGTCCGAACAGGAAAACCGTTGGTGGAAGAATCTTAAATCGGGCGAACGGTTCACAACCGTTACCGCCGCGGTTGCTTTTTCCTCCGATATTGACGGCGCAATCGAAGAAATGACAAAATATCGCCGAGGAATTGCGTACCAAAGTCCCTCGGACATTGATTTGCCCGTTATATTTAACGATTATATGATGTGTCTGAACGCCGACCCGACAACCGAAAAAGAGCTGCCCGTTATTGATGCGGCGGCGAAAATCGGCGCGGAAATATATTGTATGGATGCAGGCTGGTACGCGGACGGAACATGGTGGGAGACGGTCGGCGAATGGCAGGTATGCGAAAGCCGCTTTCCGAACGGAATAAAAGAGGTTTTTGACTATATCCGAAAAAAGGGAATGAAACCCGGTATATGGCTTGAACCCGAAAGTATCGGCATCAATTGTCCCATTCTCGACAGCTTTTCGGACGAATGCTTTTTTATGCGCCACGGAAAGCGCATAATCGACCACGGAAGGTATCAGCTCGATTTCAGATGCAAATATGTAACAGACTTTTTGGACGGCGTTGTTGACCGCCTTATAAACGAACTCGGCATAGAATATTTTAAGTTTGATTATAACATAGACGGCGGTTCGGGAACGGAAATCGCTTGCGACAGCTTTGGCGATGGTCTTATGCAGCACCAAGCGGCGTATCTCGATTGGATTGACGGCATTTATGCGCGGCATCCGAATTTGATTATTGAGAACTGTGCAAGCGGCGGTATGCGTATGGATTATAAAACCCTGTCGCACTTTTCCGTACAATCAACCTCCGACGCGACCGATTATAAACCGACCGCGGCTATCGCCGCAATGTCGGGAACGGCTGTCTTGCCGCGCCAAGCACAGGTTTGGGTTTTGCCGATGCAAAGTCACACCGACGGTGGAATAATAATCAATGCGGTGAATGCAATGTTCAAAAGGCCTGCCGTTTCGGGAGAAACGCATCTTTTGAACGATGAACAATTCCAACTTTTAAAACAGGGAATCGATTTTTATAAATCGACAAGAGATGAGATACCGAATCTTATTCCGTTTTATCCGTGCGGTGCGGTCAATTTTGAAGATGATGTTGTTGCCTGCGGATATAGGGGCATCGGTCATTCTTATATCTGTATAGAAAATTTGAGCGATACGGACAGGGATATAACCGTTCCTCTTGCGCAATACACCTCGGCGGAATGCGTCTATCCGACCGACCTCGGCATAAATGCCGAAATTGCGGCGAATACGCTCAAAGTTCACATACACAAAAAATCGGCGGCAATAATCAAGGCTGTCTGACAGGAGGAATTTTTAAATGATATACTCATCAATAAATCACACTGATTTAAAGGCAAGCAAAATCATTCTCGGAACCGACGGATTCGGAACACAAATGTCCAAAGATTTATCCTTTGAGATGCTTGATAAATTTGTCGATATGGGCGGAAATATCATAGATACGGCAAGCTTTTATGCCGATTGGATGAATATGGGCAAGAGTATAAGCGAAAAAACCATCGGCAAATGGCTGACCGCACGTAAAAACCGCGATAAAATAATCATCTCGACAAAGGGCGGTCATCCGCGGCTTGAAAGTATGGATATTTCACGGTTGTCGAGAGATGAAATATTTGACGATTTTGAACACAGCCTTATAAATCTCAACACCGATTATATCGATATATACTGGCTGCACAAAGACGACCCGAACATTCCGTCCGAGCGGCTTATCGAGATAATGAACGAAATTCTCGATACCGGCAAGGCAAAGTATATTGCCGTGTCGAACTGGGG
The DNA here is from genome assembly GCA_900545865.1 of uncultured Eubacteriales bacterium. Classification (GTDB taxonomy): domain Bacteria; phylum Bacillota; class Clostridia; order Monoglobales; family Monoglobaceae; genus UMGS1820. The sequence continues at coordinate 46,198 of URAN01000008.1, read as the reverse complement.
CTATGACAGGATACGGGCGGCAAACGATTATGCAAAGTCAAACGGTTTAAAGCCGTTTATCGCCGGTCAGATTCAATACAGCATCGGAAAACCCAATTCCGAATTTGTCGATAAGCTTATTTATACAATGGACGATGCCGAATATCAAAAATATGCGGCGGACACATTGAACGTTTTTGCCTTTTCGTCACAGTCAAAGGGGTTCTTTGCGATGCTCGACAGCATCGGTGAGGACAAAATTCCCCAAGCGGTAAAGGACGAATTCTTAAACGCACATAATCTTGAACTTTATAACAGGCTCAAAAAAATGTCAAAAGAAAAAAATGTAAGCATTTCGGCGCTTATGCTTTCGGCATTGACGAGTGACGATAATGTCAATACATTTGTCCAGATAGGACCGAGAAAGATTGAATATCTGACCGATTCCATGTCGGCAAAAGACCTGCGTCTTACCCCCGATGAGCGCGGTTATCTTATGAAATTTTAAAAAGCAACAACCCCGACAGCCGTTTAAAACGGTTGTTGGGGTTTGATTTATTAATTTACATTATTTATTCGTCACGGTTTTATAAAAATTTATCCGCCGAAATCCTCATTCGTTTTTGCTCCTGATTTTTCAGCTGATTTACCCATTCATATATATATACACTTTAAAACGAATTTTGTTACACCTTTTTTGAAAATTTTTTAAAAAAATTTTTTTCACGCAAAAAAAAGACCGAAATTTCGTGAACTTCGGTCTTTTTTGAGCTTAAATTAAAATTATTTTATTCCTCAGCTGATGAATCGTCATCGGGAATGGGAGCAACATCCTCATCCGCAACGTTCTTATTTTTGCCCTCTTTAACAAGGCGGCTTATTGCGCTTCTGTCAAGAGAGATGTAAGATTTATTTGCACCGAGACCCGATTCAAGAACGAAAACATCGTCTTTGATTCTGATAATCTTACCGTGAATACCGCCGATTGACGCAACGGTGTCGCCCACTTTAAGACTTGAAATCATATCTTTCAAAGCCTTTTCCTTTTTCTTTTGCGGACGAATAAGCAAAAAGTAAAACACCACAAAAATCAGAACCAACGGAACAAACTGCATCACCATTGCAAGCGGATTCGCCTGCTGTGTTTCGCCCTCGGCAAATACATTCACAGCCGAAAGAGCCGTAAGTACAAATGCCGGACATAAAATCTTTTTAAGTTTCTTTAACATGATTTTCCTCCTGTATAACTTGTTATATATATAATACCATTAATGTAATAAAAAATCAATAGCCAATTATCGCAAATTAATACAAATTTCCTTTATAAAACCGTCCGTATACACATAAATATACCAATTCGCCGATTCTCGCATAAAAATCGCCGAATTTAATATTTCTTGCTCTGCAAGGCTTTCTCCGCGCGGCGCGCCGCATTCTCGGCGCGGTCACCGCTTTTGCATATAATATATGTATAAATCGCATCGATTATCGCCAGGGCGGCAATACGCGAGTTCAAGCCCAATATCGAATATTCGGTTTCTTTTGACCTTGTACACAAAACAATTCCGCTCTGTTTTATAATCGGCGATTTTCCGAAATTCGTTATACAAATCGTGGTTGCGCCGTTGCGCTTTGATATGGCGAGCGCATCGACAATATCCTTTGACGAACCCGAATGAGATATGCCAATCGCAACATCCTTATCGGTCAGGTGCGATGCGGCTATTGCCTGCATATGGTTGTCGGAATACGCTGTTGCTCTGCACCCTGCGCGCAAAAACTTATGCGCCGCATCGGTTGCGACCGCCGCGGAATTTCCCAGCCCGAAAATGCTTATCGTGTTCGCACCGAGAATCGCTTTTGCCGCCTTTTCAAGATTTTTTGGGTCTATGGCGTTCTTTGTCATTTCGAGCGAACAATATATATCATTCGAGATTTTTTCAAATATATCCGCACAGGTATCATCACGGCTTATGTCATCGTTAATCAATTTCTTTCCGCTCTCTTGTGCAAAAGAAATTTTAAGCTCTTGATACCCCGAGAACCCCAGCCGCTTTGCAAACCTGACTATGGTTGCCTCGCTGCTGCTGCTCTTTTCGGCAAGCTCGGTTATGGATAGAGGTATAATCTCGCCCGAATGTTCGAAAAGCCAATCCGCGATACGCTTTTCCGACTTTCCCATCGTTTCGTATAAAACCTTTATTTGCAAAAGCGTTCTGTTCATTCAAATCCTCCGCCGTATATATTTTATGTTAAAATTTACATATATATTTTACACCATTTAAAAACTGTTGTCAATCCCAAAAAGATTCATAAATCCTAACTTTTTAAACAACGGCGCTTATACCAAACCTGCAACGGTACTCTGTTGGGGTCATTCCGGTATGCTTTTTGAAAAATCGTGAAAAATAATTTAAATCCGAAAATCCCGACATTTGCGCTATCCTGCCGAACGAATACTCCGTTTCACAAATCAGCGTTTTTATATAGTTGATTTTAAGTTCGTGGACATATGCGAGCGGTGATGCTCCGTACCTTTTTTTAAACCTATGCCTTAAATAATCGATGCTCATACCCATGGATTTTGCAAGTCCGTTAAAGTCAATATACTCATCCGTACAATGCTCTTTCATATACCGAGCAAGCTTATCCATGTTGTCATATTTTGAAAAAGATTTGCGCATAAGCGTGTTATCAAGCATCGAAAGTATTTCATAAAAAATGCTCATTGAATAAAACTTATCTCTGTCCTCCCTGTTATATATCTTATGAAGTTTAAAAAACAACTCCGATATTTGGGTGTCACCGCAATCTACCCGAATCGGCTTGTGCGGCAAACTTTTATCCGAGTCAAAAAACAAACACAGACTTTCGCCCTGTTCCATTATCGTTTTGTGATAATCAATGCTGTTGTCGCTCTCTTTCGGCAGATATAAAACAGTTCCCTCGCGAAAATCAATTTTCTTTCCGTCATAAAATATCTCGGTATATCCGCTCAGCTTTAAACCAATCTGGTACACAAACGTGTTACCGCCGTCATTGATTTTTGTTCCGGCTACACCGCTGTTTACCCTAAAAACATCTTTTATTTCAACCGCGTTCCACTCAAATTTATTAAGCATTGTTTCCATATTATAATCACCGTTCCGATTCTAAGATTTCTATATAATTATAATATTTTCAATTTGTTATGTCAATAAGAAATGAACAGTTTTGTGCTAATGAACTGAATTTTTATATTGAAATATTTAAGAATTCAGAATATAATATGAGTATAAACATAAAAGGAGATAATAGAAAATGAATTTTAAAAATACTGAAAAACTGTTAAATCAAAAATTTGCCGACAACGACTTTGACTCATACTGCGTGTTTGTATATGCAAAAGGTTATGAAAGATTTATTCACTCTCCGAACGTAAACGCCGATACATACTTTGATATAGCAAGTATGGGAAAAGTACTTGTTACATCGCCGCTGATTTTAAAAGCTATCGGCGAAAATAAACTCTCACTCGATGATACGCTGGCACATTTTTTTGATAATACTCCCAAAGATAAGGCTTTTATAACAATAAAACAGCTTTTGACGCACACCTCGGGAATACGCAGATATGATATTCCGCAGGAAATTGCGGACAAAGGCAATGATAAGGTCGCTAATTTTATATTACATACTTCGCTCGCCTTTGAACCCGGAAAGTCACAGGAATATTCGTGCAACGGAATGATTTTGCTCGGTTATATCATAGAGAAGATATACGGAAAAACTTTGGAAGAGGTTTTTGATGAAAAAATAAAAACTCCTCTCGGATATACACGAAGCAAGTTTAATATTGAGATTAACGAGCCGAACGCCGCAATATGCTATCGAACAGAAACTCTTGACGGTCTTTCACATCCCTGGGATGATGAAAATATTCGCGTATTAAGGACAAGCGCAGGTTCTGGCGGTCAGTTTTTTACTCTCAATGACATAAATAAATATGCAAAAGCAATTATGAATAAAAGCGAAGCTTTATACCCCGAAAAGGTTTTTGACCTCGCCGAACAAAACTATATCAAAGACTTTGGTGAAGGTTGGGGATTAGGTTGGCTTATCGTTGACGGAAAATATCCTCAAACGGGAAAGCTGTTCCCAATCGGCAGCTTCGGACATTGCGGTCACACAGGCACATCACTGTTTTTCAGCCGCGAGAAAGGTATGTATGTAATCATCCTCACAAATGCGACAAGATGCTTAAACAAGAAAAACGACTTTAAAGGTTATGATTATAACAAAATCTGTGAAATGCGTGCCGATATACACAATGCAATATTCGATGATTTGTCGGAGTCGGGGTTGATTTAAGTATGCATATAAATCACAAAAAGATAATTTGGGACTCTATATTTATAATAACGGGGTGTGTTTTGCTTGCTGTTTCGATAAATGTATTCCTTACCCCGAACAAAATATCTGCCGGAGGAATCTCTACCATAGGAACAATTCTGTTGCATTTATTCAATATACGGATGTCAATAACAAACCTGTTTTTTAACGCAATATTGTTTGTTTTCGGATATAAGACTCTCGGCAGATACGCCGTGTTCCAAACAGCATTCGGAATAATAATGCTTTCGGTATGCTTGGAGCTTACAAGTTATATTCCGCCATATTACGAAAATGAAATTATTGCCGTTATGTGCGGCGGAATACTGATGGGCGCGGGCGTGGGAATGATTGTTAAAGTCGGGGCATCGACCGGCGGAAGTGATTTTGCAGGGTTGATTCTGAAAAAATTTCTGCCTCATATTTCGCTTGCAAAGCTGATAATGTTCATAGATTGTTTTATCGTTATTATTTCGGGAATAATATTCAAAAGTTTTTCCGTGACATTCTATTCGATTACGGCTTTATTTGTTTCATCAATAATAATAGATAAAATTATGACGTTCGGCGAAAGCGCAAAAATGATTTTGATATTCTCTGAGAATATCAAAGAAATATCCGAGCATATATTGCAAAAGTTCGAGCGCGGCGTCACGGGAATACACAGCTTAGGTATGTATTCAAACCGTGAATCCCTTATGCTTTTGTGCGTAATAACACCCAAAGAACTGCCTGTTTACATAACAATGATAAAAGAGATTGACAAGAACGCATTTGTTATCATAAACAACGTTCACGAGGTTCTCGGCGAAGGGTTTAAGGCAATCGATATAAATTGTTGACAGAGATAAAAAATACTACCGCGATTCATATCTGCATCCGAATGACATGGGATTTGACTTTTACATAGCCGAAAGAGAATAATCCGAACCCCGATTTTGAGAGGCTGATTTCCGCTTTCGCTGTGTTAAAATACTCGGCAATCCGACAGGATTACCTGCGTTTTTGCCTTGCGCAACCAAAAATCCGCTCTCTCAAAATTCTACGACCTGAAAAAGATAGAATTTTGAGCAGATTTTGGTGCGGAAGATGCAGTAAGGCTGACGCCTTGCAAAGATGACAAGCCAAAAGATGCCGAAATTATGCCTTTTCAGGCGGGTTCGGGTTACTCTCTTTCGGCTAAACTCACTTATAAACGAACTCAAAAAGAAAGGTATCATATAAAAATCAAGCGGCAAGACCGAATTTGGTCTTGCCGCCGTTTTAATTTATGCTCTTTTTAAGAATGTGAATTTTATGTTGTATCTTTGAATCAACAGCGCCGATATTACCGATAAGAACACCAATGCCTCGCCTATCATACCCATATATGACAGAACATACACGTCATACGTAAACATAAGCACGTTGTTGACAAGTGCAATAACCCTCGCAACCGTCATATTCTTTTGCCAGAAAGAAAACGTACCGAGCGTTGAGACCAACGCCGGGAGAAAGCAATATAAGCCCTTCCACACAAGCGCCGCCGATACCCAGTTTATAATCAAAAACAAGATAAGCCAAAGTCGGCTTTTGAAAATCTTTTTATCGTTGTTCATAAAAACGGCTTCTCTTGCACAGCATATTACATTGGTTATACACCCCGTATATCCGCCGATTAAAAAATAATGCAATGCCCAAACAATATCCATCCAAAACTTTTTATGCAGGACGTTGTTCACGTCCTTGCTGTGATACATAATCACATAAATTAAAATTCCTATTGCGCCCAAAACCTGTGCCGCAATCTGTGTTGTACTCATTTTCTGTCTCTCCTTAATTTTTTGAACACATCATATTATATACCGATTTTTTAATTTTTCAATGCACAAAACAAACCGATACTTGCACAAAACAAATATAAATTTCGGGCATATATTCAATTTTCACAATATTTTCGCCCTATCGGGTTTACTTAATCAAATATCTTCCAATCCCTTAAAACATCTTTCCGCGCAAGCATCTCATCGATGCGCTCAATATAATCCTTTGGTTCTTTGACGTTAAAAATTCTCTCGATTCGGTTTGTGTTGCGGTCAACAACCTTTGTAACGCCGCCGCAGCCGAGCGAAATTATCGATTGAACCTCTTCCATTATATAGATGTTATAAAGGCTCTCGTGTCCGGGTTTTGCATACGCAACGTTTTCGAGATTTCCGAGCTGATTTTTTTGGCGGTACATATAATACGGCCGCTTTCCGCAAGACTTGATATAATCATACGCATAATCGACCATCCTCGCAGCGGTTTCACCGTCGGTCAAATCATAGTCGCTCAAATATTCATGCAGCCGTGACGAACGCTTTATGCTCATAACGTGTACAGTTGTGTCCTCGGGCATAAGCCGTTCCACTTCGTCCAGTGTATATTTGAACATATCAAGACTCTCGCCCGGAAGCCCTGCGATTACATCCATATTTATATTATCAAACCCACAGCTGCGTGCAAGCGCAACCGCATCGATTATCTGTTTCGGCGTATGATTTCTGCCGATTAGTTTCAGCGTTTCGCTATTCATTGTCTGAGGATTTATGCTTATCCTGTCCACCTTATGCTTTTTGAGCGTTTCAAGCTTATCTCTGTCAACTGTGTCGGGTCTGCCTGCCTCAACCGTGAATTCCCGGCAATGCGACATATCAAATTCGCGGTAAATATGCACAAGCAGCTCATCGAGTTTATCCGCCGAAAGCGTTGTCGGCGTACCGCCGCCTATGTATACGGTTTCGATTTTGTTATTGTTATGCCGTATTATCTCAGCGGTGTATGATATTTCGCGCTTTAACATTTCGCAATATTTATCGGAAAGCCGCGCCGCCTGTCTTGTACCGCACGTCACGAACGAACAATACAAACATCTTGTCGGACAAAACGGGATTCCGATATAGATACTCACGCCATCGGACATCATATTTTCGATAATCGGAATTTCGACCGCCGCAACCTCTGCCGCAAGCGCGCCTTTTGACGGCGAAGCATTATAATTATCGACAAAGTATTGCGCCGCATCACGTTCCGACATTCCTCCGAGAATCAGCTTTGCCGCAATTTTAGACGGGCGTATTCCCGTGAGAACACCCCATGGTAAGTTATTGTTATCTTTCATATCTTTCTCTCTTTTATCCGATGTACGGGTTTCCTCTGCGCTCATCGCCGATTGTTGTCGGCTCACCGTGACCGGGATATACCGAAACGTCATCGTCAAGCGTCATAAGTCTGTTTTGTATCGACTCGATTTCCTCTTTCATATTTCCGGTCGGGTGATCCCACCTGCCTACGCTCAATCTGAAAAGCGTATCGCCGCTTATCAGCGTTTTTCCGCACAAGAGACAAATGCAATCCTCTGTATGCCCCGGTGTTGCAATAACCTTTATCCTATTCTCGCCAAAGTTGATTATATCCCCGTCATATAGTATATTATCAGCCTTTGTCGGCGAAAGCTCTATGCCCATATAGTGACATAAATTCAAAACTCTGTCCTCTAAAAACCTTTCCGTCTTTTCAAATATCGACAGCCTTGCACCTGTTGCCGCTTTAAGTTCGGCAAGTGCAAGCATATGGTCAAAATGCCCGTGAGTCAATATTATATCGGTGATTTTAAGGCCCTTTCCATCGGCAAACTCAATTATCTTGTCCGCACAATCGGGCGCGTCAATCACGATTGAATTTTTTGTTTCTTCGTCCGCCCAGATGTAACAGTTCGTTCCGAGCTGACCCAAAACAAGCGAATACAGTTTCATACTTTTATTCAACGTATCATTCATATTTCTACCTCATATACAAAAATTCATATAAATCCAATTACTGGCGGCGACGGACAATAGACAGCACACCGTCAATCTGTTTAATCTTCTTTATGATTTTATTCAACTGTTCCGTATCGGCAATCTCCATTGTCACCTCGATAATAGCAAGGTTATTCTTGCCCGTTCGCGCGTTTACGCCCGTTGCCGTAAGTTTAAGCTCGGATATTGCACCCATAATGTCCAAAAGCAAGTTCGAACGATTTCCCGCCGTAACGGTGAGGGTTGACAAAAAGCTTGCGTCCGTATCGTCCGCCCACTTAACGGGGATAAACCTCGCGCTCTCTTGCTTGTTATTGAGCGCATTTAACATATTTATGCAATCGGCACGGTGAATCGCAACACCTCTGCCGCGCGTAACATATCCGACAATCTTATCGCCCGGAACAGGGTTACAGCAATGCGAAAATCTAATAAGACAATTGTCGATACCCTGAACGATTACGCCGCTGTTGTTGGTTTCGCCCCTCGGTCTTGCAACGACGGGAATAAGCTCCGCCGCCGTGCGGCTCTCCTCGGTGGCAAACTTCTTTTTGCATTCAGTCTTGAACCTTGTCACAAATCTGCCGGCGTTCGAGCTTCCGTATCCTATCCCGGCGAGCAAGTCCTCGGAATTGTTAAATCCGTACTTTTTCGCCAAAGACGAGATAAGTTCTTTATCCTCTAAAAACGTCAGCGGCAGAGAACTTTTTTTCAATTCGTGTTCGAGAGTTTCACGGCCTTTTTGGATATTTTCTTCTCTGTTGACCTTTTTAAACCATTGATTTATCTTGTTTTTCGCCTGAGAAGTCTTACAAATCTTTATCCAGTCCAAATTCGGGCCGTTACTCGTCTTTGAAGTGATAATCTCGACTATATCGCCGTTTTGCAAGGTATAATCGAGCGTGACAATCTTTCCGTTTACCTTTGCGCCGACCATATGATTTCCGACCGCGCTGTGAATCGAATAAGCAAAGTCTATCGGCGTTGCGTTAATCGGCAGGCTTATAACGTCGCCCTTTGGTGAAAAGACAAATACTTCGTCACTGAACATATCTATCTTCAGCGCCTCCATAAAGTCCTCGGCGTTGTTCTCTTTTTGGATTTCCAAAAGCTGTTTTATCCATTCAAGCTTTTTGTCCATGTCGCTCGATGCCGTCACGCCCTCTTTATACTTCCAGTGCGCGGCGATACCGTTTTCCGCCGTGTGATGCATCTCTTTTGTACGAATCTGAATCTCAAAAGGTGTGCCGCCCGGACCGATAAGGGTTGAATGCAAAGACTGATACATATTCGGTTTCGGCATTGCGATATAATCTTTAAACCTGCCCGGAACGGGCTTGAACAGTTCGTGAACCGTTCCCAAAACCGCATAACATTCCGCGATCGTATCCACGATTACACGAACAGCGAACAGGTCATAAAGCTCGTCTATCGTCTTGTTCTGCATAAACATCTTTCGATAAATGCTGTAAAAATGCTTTGCGCGCCCCTCTATTATCGGCGGTTCGTCCAAAACCTTTGTCAGCTTATCTTTAAGAATTTCGATAATTTTTCCAATGAATTTTTCGCGTTCGCTGCGCTTTTGCGCAATCTTATCCACGATTTCATAATACCCCACAGGGTCGATATATCTAAGAGCGGTGTCCTCTAATTCCCACTTTATCTTTGACATACCGAGACGATGCGCAAGCGGCGCATAGACTTCAAGCGTTTCGCGTGCGATATACCTCTGTTTATTCTCGGGCATATATTTTAATGTCTGCATATTATGCAGTCTGTCGGCAAGCTTAATGACAATTACACGCACATCCTTTGCCATCGCAAAGAACATCTTGCGCAGGTTCTCAATCTGCTGTTCCTCCTTTGACGTAGTGGGAATCTTGCCGAGTTTGGTAACGCCGTCAACAAGCATTGCAACGGTTTCGCCGAACAGTTCCGCCACCTCGTCATAGGTGCTGTCGGTGTCCTCTATCACATCATGCAAAAGCGCGGCGCATACCGATTGGGCGTCAAGTCCCAAATCCGCAATGGTGCACGCCACACGCAAAGGATGCGTGATATACGGCTCGCCCGACTTGCGCACCTGGGTTTTGTGCTTTTCCGCCGCATAGGCATACGCCTTTCGGATAAGCTCAACATCGTTCGGCACATTGTGATACGCCTCAAACTTTTTGATTAAAGTATCAAGATTGTATTCTGTTTTTTCATTGTCAATCATAGCTGTGTCACTTCCTAAAATCAATTAAAGCCGACATAACATTGTCGGCTTTATCTTCGATACCAAAGTATCTTTTAAATACAATATCGGATTAATTGCCGTCTTTATCGGCGTCAACTTTTTTTATGTCCTTTAAAATAAGCTGAACGTTTTGAAATCCCTTATAATCATTTATGTCAAGCGCAAAAGCAACATCGACATAATCGCCCTCTTCGAGGTGGTGATAATACTCACCCATTCCGAATCCCACCGCATCGAGATACTTTCCGTCTTTCAGCAATGTCATTCTAAGGTGCTTGCCCTCGCTCATTACGCTGATTTTGTGAATCCTTATATTCCGCACCGCGAATGCAGGGGTTGGGTTTTCAACGCCGAACGGCTGAAGGCGGTTTATATCATGAACCGTATCCATATTTATGTACGGAACTTTTATCGCCGCATCAAGCATAACGGTCGGAATCATCATATTTTCGCTTATTTTATCTTTTGAATACTCATTTATCTTTTTGCGGAATTCCTCAATGTTTTCAGCCTTTATGGCAAGCCCCGCCGCAAGCTCGTGACCGCCGAATTTTTCGAGCATATCCGAACAATTTTCGAGAGCGCCGAAAAGGTTAAATCCCGAAATGCTCCTGCCCGAGCCTTTCGCCTCGTCACCGTCAACGGCGAACAAAATGGACGGCTTATAAAATTTTTCGGTTATCTTTGATGAAACGATTCCGACAATTCCGTTATGCCAGTTCTCATGGGCAATAACCAAAATCTTATCATCGTTTATCTCGGGGTGTTCCTCTATGTAATCGAGCGCCTCTTTGAACATTTTTTGTTCGGTCTGTTGTCTGAGCGAGTTCTCGTCACATAGCGACCGCGCAAGGCTCTTTGCCGTCTTTTCGCTGTCGGTTAGGAAAAGTTCAACACTGCGTGAAGCACAGCCGAGACGTCCGCTCGCATTTATGCGCGGCGCGATAATATATCCGATTGTCGATGTTGTGATAAATTTGTCACCCACCGAAACGTCTATCAAGGCTTTAAGACCGATATTTTTTGTGTTCTTAAAACGTTTTAAACCCTCGGTCACAATTATGCGGTTTTCGTCAATAAGCGGCGAAATATCCGCCACCGTACCCAAACACATAAAATCCGCGTATTTGTCAATCAGTTCGGCGGTTGAGCGTCTGCCTGCCGCCGCCTCGATTGCGGTAATAAGCTTGAACACAACGCCGACCCCGGCAAGGTTCTTGAACGGATAGCCGCAGTCCTTACGTTTTGGGTCTATTGCGGCATAAGCCTGAGGAATTTTCTCTTTGCATTCGTGGTGGTCGGTGATGATAAGGTCAAGACCGATTGATTTTGCGTATTCGCATTCTTCCACCGCGGTAATACCCGTGTCAACCGTGATGATAAGGGTACTTCCGTTTGCCTTAATCTTGTCAAGCGCGTCACGGTTCACGCCGTAACCCTCTTGCATTCTGTCGGGAACGTAATAGTCAACCGACATTCCCATACCGCTTAAATGTTTGTATAAGACCGCAATCGCGGTAATTCCGTCCACATCATAATCACCGTAGATTGTAATTTTTTCATTTGCTTCTTTCGCGGCGGCAATACGTTCAACCGCCTTATCCATATCACGCATCAAAAACGGATCATGCAGCGCGGCCTGGTCTTTTGACAAGAAATTTTGGATTGCCTTATCATCTCTGATGCCGCGGTTGTAAAGAACTATCGAAGTCAAGGGCGAAACGCCGAAAGTTTTTGATATTTCAAGAACTCTTGCCTTGTCAATTTCTTTAAGAAGCCATTTTTTCTTTAACATAGTGTGTATCTCCCGAATTCATTTACTCTTTTACTCAATCGAATAAAAGCCGAAAAAGCATAATATTTTCAGCCTATATTCATACCATAAATACTATTGTACCATTTTTCATCGAAAATTACAATAGTTTTTTTATTTTTCTTTGAAAAAAATTAAAAATTTCTTTCAACCTGCCTAAAATTATGAGAAAAATTTTTACTATTACACAACGTGAAAAGATAAAAATCCAAAGACGAAATCATATTTCGCCTTTGGATTTATTTTTTTATAATGAAAATATATCATTTGTCGGATTTCTCAACTTCTTTTGTATATTGAGATATTTTATTTTTCCACTTTGAACCTACTCTACCTTCTTTGCAAAAACAGCTAAACGCATCGGAAAGGCACTCAAAGTTAATTTGTGTCCCTCTCGAATCTGCTTTATATGTAACCGACCTATTTGGTTCTATACCGATATCCGATGCATATTCTTCCGCATCAATGTTTGCACCCAGAAATACAAATTCCCAGCCATAAATTTTCTTTTGTTCGCATATCATTCTTTTAATTTGCATTCCGTTATACATCTTACTTGCATTTTCATAGCCATCGGTTATTATAACCACCATTGTTTTCGATGGAAGATTTTCTTTTGATTTTAAATCGTTTTTATGATTTATGTATTTAATTGTCTTTCCAATTGCATCATAAAGCGCAGTATTCCCTCTTGCATAATATTCTCTTTTCGTCATCGGCTCAATACACTTAATGTTTTCGTTGTCATGAATCATATTGTATTGCGTATCAAATAAAACCGTTGTTATAATCACCTCGTTTTCATCATTCCGATGTTTTTCAATAAGGCTGTTATATCCCCCTATTGTGTCATCTTCGAGACACGCCATTGAACCGCTCCTGTCCAATATAAATACCATCTCCGTTAAGTTTTTGTTCATTTTAAAAACCTCCAAAAAATAATGTAATCATAAGGCTTTATTCCTTATGATTACATTATATCACTTTCGAATAAATATTGGGTCGCATTGAAAGCGACATTTTTAAGAACCGATTAAAGGCTGTTCAAATTCATACAATGCCTCATTTATATCTGACATATTATAGTTCCCGTTCACTATAAAATATTCAATGATTATATCGAATTTATTGCTGTGCGAAAGAACGAACCCCGCTTTGTCCAATAAATCATTTGTTTCATCAAGTGATAAGTTAAGTGCAACGGCAAATGAAATAACTGTTGACTTTCGCGGTTTGTAATCCTTTGAATTGCGTATTTTTGAAAAAAGCTTTCTGTCTATATTCGCCTTTTTATAAACATCGGAATCCTTTAATCCTCTTTCATCAATCAGTCTAATCAGCATTTGAGAAAAAGTTTCATCAAGATTGTTAACTAAATCTTTTAATCTTCTTTGCCTAACTGCATATTTATTTCCGCATTCTCCATAACGTATTTCTCTATCAGCTGAAATAAATTTATTAAAACTCAAAATGCCGACTAAATTCCACTCTCTGTAACTTTTTTCTATATATCGCCTTAGTTCTTTTATATCATATGCCATGCTATCACCTTATTCTAATGAATTATTCGATATTTTGTCACTTGTTAATTTGGTTTTTATAAAGTTCTCACTTCCCCTTTACAGTTTAAATTTTATGCGAAGCAATTCCTTTGTACTTACATAGATTTTTAATATAATTGCCTTCATGTTTTTCTGTCCACTCTTCATCACAATTATAAATCACATCAAATCCATCCACTGCCGCTAACTGTCTCAATACAATTCTGGCTCTTATCCTGTCTCTGTGCCAGTCGGTACAAATTTCTTGTGTGATTTGCGGATTGTAATCAATCTGACCTTCATATGTAATCGGATAAGCCTCTACATTTTCATAATTCAACGCTTTTTCTATAAATTCTTGAATCTTATTTTTTATCTCGGATTTGCATTTTTGGCAAGCCAATTGTTCGGGTTTGTTGTCTTTCATAACCTTTTTGCAGATATAGTTAAGCACTTCCGGCGATACGGGACAGCCATACCTCAATTCATCTGTTATTACTTCTAATTGTGTCCCGGTTTTTCTGACCATTTTTGCATCGCATATGTCACATGTTATAATTTCATTGTTATAACGTTCCTGTTCTTCTTTTTTCTTTGTTTCTATGTCCTTTATATACTTTGCAATAGCCGTTCCGCCGGACACAATCAGTGTACCAATGCCAATCGCAATCCCTTTTATTACTTTACCATTCATTAGTTTTTCCTCACCTTTCGGTTATAATATTAGTAAATACCTTTTATTTACTGTTTTTACCCGCTATAATTTTAATTGTTCCAATAATAGCTGCTGCCAGTGTTCCCACTAATGCCTGTTTTGCGTTCTTTCCTGTCTCCTTTTTTATATTATTAATTATTTCCTCAGCTTTTTTATTCATTTTTATTTTCCTTTCCTTTTGTATTTTTATATACTGAATTTACAATTTCTTCGGCAGTCATCTTTTATGTTAATTGATTGCACATTAAAACGTTATCCCTTACTCACCTACTTTCAACAACTTTCATTGCAGCCTCTAATCCAATTTGAATGATTTGTTTAAGACCTCCTTCCGCACCGATACCCATCACCTCCTTTGCTCCATCCTTAAAAGCCTCTTTTTTTGTTTTTTCTCCGTTTTTTACAGCTCTGTAATTATCACATACAACATCAGGAATTGCACATAAGCCTGCCTCTAACGCCGCAATTCCTACCTCACCTCCAACATTTTTCGCAGCTTGTATTCTTATTTTTCTATTTACACCTTTCCTTGCCTTATCAGCCTTGTCAGCTATCTTTCCTCCATTATCTTGTATTAATTTTTCGCCATTATTACGAACATAATCCTTTTTTGGTTTTGCTCCCATACTTCGGTTAATATGGGCATTCGTTACTGCAAAATTATCCGAATCATTGACTATATTTGCAAACTGCTCATCTGTAATAAGGTTGCCGGCGAATGTTTTTTTGCATTTTTCATACGTTCCTTTTATCGGCTCAATATGATCCGTTTCCGCTGTATGCGTTGTATATTTATTTGTTCCGTATTTATTTTTCGCTTTTTGTGCATCTGCATGAAGCTGCTGACCTGTATATTCATCTGCCGCCATCTTCTTTCCGTCAAAATAACTATCTTTATAGTCATTCATAGCTTTTTTATCTTCATATTTTTTTCTGTCGTATTTATCGGATAACCCATAGTTTCCCTTTATATTCGGAATATAGAATGGTCTTGTTTTTCGTTTTTCACTATCTCGAGATTTTATATCACCCTCATCAAATTCACAAAAGCTTTTTTCATCGCAAAAGACGTCCCGTATTTCTCTGATTAATTTACTAAAATTTTTACTAAGTATATATTCCGAATTTATTGTCTCTTTCCCATTGTCAGTCTTTATCGTTATCTTTCTGCCTATGGAATCCACTTTTGTAATTTTATTGTACGGAATGTGTCTATATATTCCGGAGTCAATTTCTGATATAATTAACTTATCTGAACTAATAACCACTATACAATAATTATTAACATATAATCCTGCTAATATCACCTTATCCAAATGCGAAACTATTATATTATTATCCGAAAGATATGCTATTTTCGCATTATCACAACATATTGCATTCTCCGCATACTTTTTACATAAATTAAATACTTTTTCCGTTTTTTTATCTTTTAGAGTATCTATCTTATTCTTTGAGTTTATCAAGCTCATTCCGGGCGCGAGTTCAGATAAATCAATTGCTGTTCCATCTTCGTTTTCGATTTCAATAATCGCCTTTTCATTTAAAGTTGTTATTGCCGGAACAAATCCATAATCTTTTTTTATAGACTTTATTCGCACCAGTTTAGTGACAGACATATTATATCCAACGTACACCAAATCCCCTACTAAAAGCGATGACGTTTCAAGTCTGCCATTTAGCAAGGCATTTCCGAACCCGGTTTTATTAACGTTTTCTATTTCAAACGCAAAACCCATTTCTTGTTTTCCTCCTAAGTAAAATGCAATTTATAATAATTTTTATATTTTCCCTTTCTCCAAAGCCATCATTGTTTCAATAAACTATTCCGTCTTCCATCCAATCGTTCCACCAATAATAGTCGTCATATGTATCGTCATAATCACCATAATCATATCCGCTGTAATCAAAACTTTCTGATTTTATATCACTGTTTTGTTTGACGAGAACTGCGATGCCGATCATACCGGCTAAAGCCAATAAAACTTTCCCTGCTGTTTTAATCATTTTCAATCATCCCTTCCGCCTTGAATAAGGCCATACTTACCGTTTTTCTTAATGCCCATTTCAGCATAGATGTCACAACCATTTAAAAAAATGTCTAACGCGTAATCAACAAACATCTCGTATTCCTTATCTTTATTTATCGGTTCCATAGGCCACTTACTATCATCAGCAAGCGCAACATATGTTCTGTGCTTAAATCCGTTTTCTATCGGATACATTTCACATATGAATGTAAACTTTCCTCCATTTATCATCTCCCCTTTTGACGCTCCGTCTGTTTCTCCCATAAAATATTGTGTTCTACCCGTTTCCGTATCAAACACCACCATAGCATAAATTGCAAGATTATCTTCCAACCCCGGCAAATCATTCATTTGTATAGCCGAAAAATATGTTTCATCTTCAAGACAATAACTTTCAATTTCAAAATCAAGCGGATAATCGCTCGGATTTTCTCCACCCTTTTCAACTAATCTATTCCATATTTCTTCAATCAATTTATGTGTGCCGTCTTTGTTAATCGCATCTATGTATACATTCATATTATAAAAAAATACCTCCGGCAGCCACTCTCTTTGAAAAATTACCCTAAATTCACCCATAGTTTCCAAATTTTCATTTTTTCTGCTCATTTCTTACCCCTCTTTCCTTAATCAACATTCAACATTTTAACTTTGTCGTCTTGTGTTCTGAGCCACATTTGTGCGCCGTTGCCGAATGTTTCCGCCTCTATTATAAAAACTCCCTCTTTTTGCTCTTTTATCTCCGCAGTCGGCAGCTTATCAAGCACCGCTTCAAGTGCAACCCTGTCGCACGAAAACCTTATTGTCTTTAACGGTCCGCCAAACATAAACTGTATCCGCTTTTTAAATTCCCCGTCGCTGAACCTGTCTTTATACGGAACAACAAAATTTTCGCCCGTGTTTTTTACTTTCGTTATTCTGTCTATCCTGTATATGGTCGGGCTTATATCATCGGGGTCTTTAAAATGCTCTTGTTTATCTATGTCATCGATAAACGCCGCAAAATAAAAATACAAATCCGCCGCCATTATTCCCACCGGTTTAAGACGGCGCTTGACCTTGGTTTTGTCCTTGCGACAATACTCGACCTCGACTATATTATGCCTTACCACGGCAACCCCCATATCCCAAAGTATATCGAGTATATCCTTTCCGTGCCGTGGCTGGCAATAATGAAACTTTTCGCTGTTTATAAGCTCGGTGACTTCCTTTTTGTACCTTTCGGGCGCATAGTTTTTAAGCTTGTCTATTATCGCCATCATTTCTTTTTTTGAAAGCGACCTGTTATCGAGCAATATCTTACACACCGCAAGCGTTTCCTTTTCGTTCAGGTGTTTATCACTATCGCTTTTTATCATATAACCGTTGCTGGCGGCATCATACACAACCTCGCGATGACAACCGGTTTTATATGAATTATTATCAAAAAATGCCCGTATATCGTCTATGTCGCGCTGGATTGTTCTTTCGCTCACGCTAAAACTGTACGCCTCTTCGACCTTGTTTATTATTCCGCCCGAATTTAACCTTTCATAAAGCGTTAAAATCCTGTCGTATTTTGATTTTTTGTTATCCACCCCAAGTAACTCCTTTTTTATCGTTCTATAACTATATTATAATGTTCAGGTTAGACACATATTGTCATTTGAAAAAAATTTTAAAATTTTTTGCCAAAAAATTAAACTTTTTGACAAAATGACATATTTTGTCATACAAAATCGTTATAATTATCTATATTCTCTGTGGGAACACTTGTTTTTGTGTATTTATAAGGTTAAAAAAAGATTCTACCAAATAAAAAAGTGCGCCTCATGAAGAAGCACACCGAAAAAAGTATTCCTTCTTCATTGTTGCTACACAAAATCTCTCAATATGGGTACGAGAAAATAAAGGAAACCTTTTTACCGAAAAAAAGAGCTGTTTCCCATAGAGAGATTATATTATTTTGTGTAGCATTCTAAGTTTATCACACTATAAAAATTTTGTCAATCCGAATTTTGGAAATTTTAAGCTTTTTTGAATGAATTAATTTTTCTGTGAATTTCGGCATAAACCAGTACTGGCGCCCCCGTGTGGGCGCCAGTGAGATGTTTTGATAAATTACGCGGTTATTTCTATAATTTGTGCCATTCGTTCGTGTGTTTGGGCGGTCGGGACGCCCGCCCCTACAGAATTATATACATATCATCGGCAAAGCCGCAACGGGTCGCCAAAGATATATACATTATATTATTTTCATTTTTTCGGCGGCGGTTTTTGCCTCGCTGCGGCGATTCACGCCGAGTTTTTGTAATATATGGCTCACGTGGCTTTTTACCGTGGCAAGCTTAATATCCAATATTTCGCCTATCTCGGCATTGCTTTTATCCGCACACACAAGCCTTAAAACCTGAATTTCGGCATCGGTCAGCCGCTCTGTCATTTGATGCCCAGGCTTTAAAAAATCGGGATAGAAAACCGTCTGATTTCTCACCGCGCTCACAAGCCTTTCGGAATACTCGTCCTTTTTTTCGATAACCTGTGTTATCATCGGCAGGGCAACCGCCCCAAACTCGCTTATCGGGCGTATAAATTTGAACTCTTGCGCAATGTCAAGCGCGGTCTTTATATCATCGCGCCATACCTCGTCTTTTTTGCCGAGCCTTGCCGCCGCGGTCATAATCTTCAGATGAATCATATCAATATTTCTTTCACACGCCGCACAAAATGTTTCGAGCGGCGCAAGCGTAAGCAACACCGCGTCATAATCACCGTGCGCAAGCTCAACCATTGCCTGGGTCAAATACTGATACCTTTTCATTGTTTTAAGCGTGACCGTATCCCTCGGCGCACTGTCGCGATACCACTCATCTGCATATACAAAATCGCCGAGCCTGAGCGCAATCCGACATAGCATAGCGTCTATATTCGGCATAAATCTTTCAAGATTTCGCTCCGAAAATCTGTCGCGCAGGGCGACAATCGTCCGATTTGCATCCTCGGCTCTGCCGCTGTCAATCTGACTTTTTGCAAGCAGCCCGACCAGCGCAAACTCAATATCGGGCGTACCCTTGCTTTGAACCTCGCTGATTTTTGACACAAGGGTCAGCATACGGCTTGAAACGTCCTCACCCTTTTCAAACTTGCTCTCGGCAATCGCACAATCGGGCAGACCAACACCGTCTTTGCCGAGAATCGCCTCAACCGGAATTCGCATTGTCGCGTATAAAAAATCATCTTTTTTGCTCCATTGCGAAAAATCCTTACCGCCGTTCATAATACTCGGCAGGGTGCTTGTCACCGAAAATGACGGTAACTTTATCTCTTTGTTTTTAAGCAACTTAAACGCGGTCGATATAGTCTTAACAAGTCCGCCGACGCCTCTTTGCGGAAGAGAAATATCAAGATGAGTCAGACGGCTGCGCGCTTCTTTCGCCGCCGCGTCCGACTTGTTTCTTACCGCCGCAAAACATTCAAGCTCGTTATACCACCGCTCCGAGCCGTCATAATCCATACGCAAGGCGCAAAGCATACTCATTCCCTGCATAAGTGCCGGACTTGCCTTTATCTGTGAGTCTTTGAGTGTGCGAAAGTATCGTTCGAGCTTTTCGTACTGACCCATTCCGGGGTGAAGCGTTGTGCTTTTTATAAGCAGCTCCGATACCTTGCCGCTCTCGCCCGCTTTTGAATAATATTCAAGAGCCTTTCCGTATTCGCCTTTAAGCTCAAAATAAAGTCCGCCGCGCCCCAAAAGAGCGTGTCTCTGCTCCTCTGAATACTCTTTTTGCTGTTCCCACATCAAAAAGTCGCGGAAAATCGGCCAGAACCGAAACTCGTCCAGACCCTCTAATATCAGCATATTCGTATTCTGTTGAATATTTATGAGATAATCGCCCGCACCGCTGTCGCCGCTCACCATTTTAGCAAGTTCGATACCGAAAACCTCGAATGGCGCAAGGTCAAGCAAAAAACGCCGCATCGTCAGTTCAAAGCGTTTATATATTGCTTCCTCAAAATATATAAATATTTCTCTTACGCCCTCGTCAAATACCTTCTTTCCGTATTCAACACCGCCGCTCAGCCGCCGCGCTATTATCGAAATCCCGAGAGGATACCCGAGGGTATCTCTCATTATCTCGGAAAGTTCCGTTTCGGACACTTCCGCGTCGTAAGCGGCAAAAAGCCGCATTGCTGTATCACGGTCAAAAAACAGTTCTTCCAAATCAAACGTCAGCATAAGCCCCGAATACCGAAAAGGTATGAGCCAGCCGGGCGGCAATCCGCGCAACAGAAACACAAACCTTTTTTCGGGATTTGTGCGGATATATTCGCACAAATCCCTCTGAATTTCTTGTTCGTGCAAAAGCTGAAGATTATCGACGATGAGGACATTCCAATCCTTTTCGGACAGCGCCGCCACATCAAGCGCATCCGCCGATATTTCGTATGTTTTTTTTGTTTTTAAAAGTTCGCGCACAACCGTGGTCTTTCCAAAGCCGCAAGGCGCACAAAACAAAGCAATCCTGCCGCTTTGCATAAAATTATCGAATTTTTCCTGTATATCGGGTTTTATCATTACAACCGAATTCAAATGACTTCCTCCCCTCGGACGATATTGCGGACAACAACGCCGATTCTAAGTATTATATGACATATTATAACATAGCATTTTAAAAAAGTCATCATCCCAAAGTATGATTTTTCATTATTTTTTAATGCAAATTAAGATAAATATAATTCGTGCGATTTTCAATTTAAACAGCACGCCCCCTATTATAAAGAAGCGTGCCGTTTTTAAAATTATATTTCGGTGTCTTTCAAAACTAATCTATGCTCATTTCGCTTACCGCATTTGCGGTCATATCGTTAAGGGTTTTAAGCTCAAAGAACTTACCTTTCTTTACCATAAGCTCGTCAAACGTTCCCATTTCAACACATCTGCCGTTATCCATAACGACTATGCGGTCGGCATTTCTTATTGTAGACAGCCTGTGCGCAACGATAAACGTTGTTCTGCCTTTTGTCAAATGATTTATCGCCTTTTGAACCTGGTATTCGGATATGTTATCAAGAGCGGACGTTGCCTCATCGAGAATCAGTATTTTAGGGTCGCGAATCAGCGCACGCGCAATCGAGATTCTCTGTTTCTGACCGCCCGAGAGATTACCGCCGTTTTCCGTTACCGGCGTATCCAATCCGTTGGGAAGTTCATCGGTGAACTCGTTTATGTTGGCGAGCCTTACCACTCTGTCAAGCTCTTCTTCGCTTACATCGGTCAAGCCGTATGTGATATTCTCACGGATTGTGCCCGTGAACAAAATGCTCGCCTGGGGAACGACCGATATAAAGTGCCTGTAGGTACTCAGATTAAGGCTCTCTATCGGCTTTCCGTCAATTCTGAGACTTCCGCTTGTCGGCATCAAAAATCCGATAATCATATTCATAAGCGTTGACTTGCCCGAACCCGATGCGCCGACAAAAGCAATACATTCACCCGGCTCAACCGCCAGTGTAAAGTTCTTTATCATATCTTCGTCCGCGTGCGGATAGCGATAGGATACATTGTCAAAATTAACCGTGCCGTGAACATATCTGAGCTTAATCTTGCCTGCGTTATTCTCAACCTCGCTTGACAAAACTATTTCCGATACCGAACGTATCGATTCCATACCCTTTGTCAGCTGGGGATAAATATTGATAAGTCCCTGAAGCTCGGACGAAATGCTGTTAAAATATGACTGGTACAGCACAACGTCGCCGACCTGTATTTTTCCTTTAAACGCAAGGTATGCGGTAAAGAACAGGCAAACCGCGCTCATAAGCTGGCTTACGACCCACGTTACCGAACCGAAATAGGCATTGACCTTATCGAGCAGCAAGCCCTTTTCGCGCAGAGTACGGATTTTCTCTTCGAGAATTGCAATCTCTTCGTTTTCGAGACCGTGCGCCTTTGTGACCGGTATCATATCGAGCATATTCGAAACTTTCGCCGATATGTTTTCGGTTTCGCTGCGGAATTTTTTGTTTGTAACGTGCATACTGTTTCTGAAAAGATACACAACGAACACATTCACGGGGATTATTACCGCAAAGAAAGCCGTAACCGTTCCGCTCTTTGTTGCCGCTATTACTATCGACACGATAACGCTTATTATATTCGGTATTACGCTTTTTGTGATATGGGTGTTGAGGAACTCAATCGCCTCAATATCACGCAAAAACTTTGATTGAACACGGCCGCTTTCTATCTCTTTGTGATATGTAAGCGACAAATGCTGGAGCTTTCGGATAAGCGTGTTTCTCAATCCCGCGCTTATCGTGCGCAGCATTCGGTCGGTGAACCGCGAATACAGGATATGGGTCGGTATGTTTTGGATAAGCAAGACGAACAGAACCGCGCCGTATATAAAGAGCTGTTGCACAGCGTTGTCCGCACGCGATGTAATAATATTTATAACCTCTGACGTTACAAGCGGTATCGCCCATGTCGGCGACGCCTTTACCACATACAAAAGCGCGGACACAAAAAGCTTGCTGCAGTTTTGTTTAAACAAAAGCTTTG
This sequence comes from uncultured Eubacteriales bacterium, assembly GCA_900545865.1. Taxonomy (GTDB): domain Bacteria; phylum Bacillota; class Clostridia; order Monoglobales; family Monoglobaceae; genus UMGS1820. Next base: position 23,148 of record URAN01000008.1, on the reverse strand, counting down.
GTATCGCACTCGATTTGCTCTTTTTCTCTTGCTCCGCTCCGTCACGGAACAAATCCTCATAATCGGGGATATGGTTCTTGTCAAACGCCGTCTTGCCGTTATTTTTATCGGAATACTTTTTCGTATTCTTTCCGACAGCATTGTTGTTTTCGTTTTTTTCATCTGCTCTCGTCTCTGCGAAAGCGGTTTTCGGTTTTACCTCGTCATTGCCGATGTTAGTGTTGTTCTTGTTTTCAGGTGCTTTAGCCATAGTCGGTCACCTCTGTCATTTAAGACAATTTAAATTTGCCGAAAAATCCGACAGTGTTTTTTCACTAATATTATATAGAATTTTTAGGTTTTGTCAATAGAATTAACAGAAATGTAACAATTAATTTTTCAGCCGCAAATTCCCGTCCCTTTCCGCCCTGTTTAAATGACATTTCTGTTACTTTATTTACAATTTTCTTTAACAAAATCAATAAGCGTTTGAGTCGAGTTCGGCTTTCCGAGCTGTTTTATCGTCTCTTGAATAAGCCGCAGCCTGTTATCCGAAAAAAGCTGTATCAACGCGTCATCTATCGGATATGTCGGGCTGACCTTTATCGCTGCACCGGCGTTTAACAAAAACTCAACATTTCTGTCCTCCTGACCCGGAATCGGGTTGCTTATCACCATCGGTATTCCCTTTGCCAAAGCCTCGCTTGACGTAAGTCCGCCCGGCTTGGTGACTATACACTCCGACGCGTCCATAAACAAATCAACGTTGTTGACATAGCCGTAATTAAAAATCTTTTTCGGAAGGTCAAGTTTGTCTATACACTTTTTAAGTTTGGTGTTGTTGCCGCAAATCGTCACAATCTGAAAATCCATATCCGTCTCGGCAAGTGCCTGAATTTCGCTTGCCACATCGCCGAATCCCATACTTCCGCTCATAACCAAGACCGTTCTCTCGTTCGGAAGTCCGAGTTCCGCCAAAGCTGTCTCTCTCGGCATCTTTGACGCGAACTTTGGCGCAATGGGAATACCGATGGGCAAGATTTTATCCGCACCGATGCCTTTTCGCCTTGCCTGTCCGTTCAGCAATTTATTCGGCGTGACATAATAATCAAGGTTTGTATCCTCCCAATACGGATGTATCGTAAAGTCGGTTACTATTCCGAACGTTTTTGCTTTGTGATTTATATACCCGTCAAGGCACGAAACCAAAAGCGCCGCAAAAACGTGAGTACAGATGATAAAATCGGGCCTTTCGCTCTCAATTTTTTTAAGGAGCTTTTTAGCCAAAATCCGCGTTGTGACTTTAGGCAGCCCGTGCATCTCGTCATTCGGGCGGTTTTCGCACATACGATAAAACTTTCCGTAAATTTTTGGAATGTTTTTGGTTGACATCAGGTATATCTGTGACACCGAATCCGAAAGCAGCGGATTTATATACTCAAACACGTCCATATACGAACAATCTATCCCGTTACTGTTAAATCCCTCGCTCAGCACCTTTGCGGTCTGGTTATGTCCCTGACCTGCTGTTATTGATAATATTAACCCTTTCATATCGAAACACCTTCCTTATTTAATCAATTTTCGCTTACATTTTAACAGCAGTACCACAGTTCAAAAAATACAGATACTTTTCGGTCACGGGCGCACCCAAAACCGCCGACAAGCCCCTTGCATAATAATCCGTCTGAATCCGATACATTTCGCTGCTCCTCTGTGCGCTCTCTGCCGAAACTCTGTCCGTTTTATAATCAATCAGCACAATTTCGTCACCGTCAAAGAACAGACAATCCGCTATTCCCTGTACCATCACATCACCGCCGTTTTCATCCGCGGTCGGTTCTGCCTCTCTCGCCGGCACAAGCATATAAAAGTCAAATTCTCGGCGATAATCATTTGCGGCTTTAAGCCGCATGCCGAGCGGCGATGAAAAAAATCCCGCTATTGCATCGGTATCGACCGCGTTTCTCTGGGTTTCGGTTATCATTCCCGATTTTGTCATATCGTCCACTTGTTTTATAACATCATCGCTGTTATCAGTGCGGTGTATGTCTATATGCTGCATAACATAATGCGTAACCGTTCCACGCTCTGCCGCGTTTATCTCGTCCGTGTTATATACAAGTCCGCTTTTTGGACTTATAAGATTTACCGAATATTCTTCCTCGGGCATTTGGCGGCGTTTCAGTTCGCTTACCGATAATTTCAGCGGCAGCATTGCCGCTCCGTTATGATTATATCTGAAATTAAGCATTTCGATCAAATCATCGGAATCATCCGCCGCACTTTCGGAATTTATCTCACCTTGTATTTCCGATGTTTCAATATGTTTATCCGAACCGCCGCAATAATATTCATCCAAAACCTCATCCATTGCCTTTGAATCATATACAATATACTCACCCAAACAATCGGCATGCGGCACAACATCCAACCTCTCGGCGCTTTCACGGAAAAGCTTTCCGTCGTGATGCGCAAGCATCGCACCCCATACCCAATCGCGCATATTTGCCGCCGCAAGAGTGGAATCGCTTTGCATTCTGTTGTCCTTGTCAAACATTGCGTTTTTCCACGCCGCTCCGGCAATCCTTGTTATACTTGCCGAAATAATAAGCTTTTCTTTCGCCCTCGTCATTGCCACATACAAAAGTCTCATTCTTTCGGCATATAATGCGCGGCAAAGCTCGGCGGCAATCAGCTCTTTTTGGGGCATACGATACATTATTCTCTGTCTTGTATCGACATAATCCGCCGCAAGCCCCAATTCCGCATCCCAAATCACGCGCTTGGACGTGTCGCTTTTATTTATTCGCTTGTCTGTGCCGAACAACAGGACAATCGGAAATTCCAGTCCTTTTGATTTATGAATCGTCATAACCGTTACCGTATTGTTAAAATCTGCCGACTTGTTGGCAGGGCTTAAATCCTTTTTGCTCTCGCGCAGTCTTTCTATGTATTGAGTAAAGTTAAACAATCCCGTCAAAACACCCTGTTCAAAATCGGAACAGCGTTTTTGCAAAAGTTTTAGGTTTGCACAGCGCAGCTCTCCGTCAGACATTGCCGACACGATTGACATATAATCAAGGTCATAACATATTTTGTGCACAAGCTCATCAACACCCATATATTTGGAACATTTTCTGAGTTCGGTCAGAACCCTTACGAACTTTGCCGCTTTTTCATTATCCTCCGCCGCTTTTTCGACCGCCGCATAATACCGCACATCTTTTGCACAAGCGCGGATTTCCGCAAGCTCGTTTGCACCGAACCTGAATATCGGCGAGCGCATAACCGCCAACAGCGGAATGTCCTGCAGGGGGTTGTCTATTATCTGTAAAAAAGCGAGAACCGTTGCGACCTCGGTCGAATCGAGATAATGGCTGCTTTTTTCACAAAAACAGGATATTCCGACTTCGTTCAACGCCTGTTCGACACACAAACATTCGTCCCACCCCGATGCAAGAACCGCAATATCACCGAACCGCGCCGCTCTCAGCTCGCCGCTTTCGCTGTCCGTAACCATAATCCCATCATCGCGAACAAGCCGAATTATGCGCTCTGCCGCATATTTTGCCTCTTGTTCATGCGCGGAAATCTTCTGATGTGTTACGGGGTCTGTTTCCGTTTCGGTCGCGTCATTTATTAATATTTCCGTCCGATAATCCGCATCGCGAACGCCTTCGGGATAGTTTGCGCCGAGAATCAGGTATTCATCCTCTGTATAATCTATGCCGCCCGTGCGGCGATTCATTATTTCAGAAAAAATATGGTTGACCGAATCGACAACCTCGCGGCGGCTGCGGAAGTTCTTAAACAGCTTTATCAGCCGTCCGCCGTTTCCGTCCGAGTATTCGTCATAAAGCCGCATGAATATTGACGGGTCGGCGTTTCTGAATTTATATATGCTCTGTTTGACATCGCCGACCATAAACATATTTCCGCTCGGTTTTGATATATGACTGAATATCTCGAATTGCAGGGCGTTTGTGTCCTGAAATTCGTCAAGCAAAATTTCATAATAATGCTCTCTCAGCTTTGCGCACAGCGGCGTTTCTCTGCCCTTTTCATCGCAAATCAACTTTAAAAGCTCGTGTTCCAAATCACTGAAATCAATAACCGAACGTTCAAGTTTATACCTGCGGTGGGTTTTCTCCGTCAGCCTTACAATGTTGCACAGAGCGTTCACCATAGCCGATGATTTTGACAGCCTCAGCATATTTTCCGCGTCAAACGCGGTAATCAAAGTCTTGGCATATTTTAATCTGCCGCCTATAACATTCTTCCTGTAAAAATCAAGTTTTGTCCTTATGTCAGCCACCGCATCGTTTACCCTCGCCGCATTCGGAAGTTTAAAATCGCCGATAAGCCGACACAGCCTTTTAAAATCCTCGGTTTTGTCAAGATTGAGATTATCGTATACATCGCAAAAGCTGTGCAAAAGGTTAAAGTAATAAATATACTGTTTGTTATCGTGCGGAATCTCCTCTTCATCGAGCAATTCGACAAGGTTTTTCATCACATTCGATATTTCCTCGGCACAGCCGCAAATCTCACGCTTTACGGGCATAAACCAATCCGAATTTTGTATATCCCCGAAAGTTTTAATGCCACCCCTGTAAGTTCCGCGCACCTTGCGGAACCATCGTTTAGGATATGCAAGGCTTTGAGTAAAATCGTACAGCTTTAATATAATCTCGCGCAGCTCTTTATCATTTTGCACGCCACAGCTCAGCACAAGCTCTCTGAACCCGTTCTTTTTATCGATTCGGCGATAATATTCCTCCAACACATCATCGAGCGCACGATTTTTGAGTATATCGTTTTCTGTTTCATCGGTTATAATAGAATAATCCGACGGCAAATCGGTAAGATGCGCGTTATTGCCGATTATACGGCTGCAAAACGAATGGATTGTTGATATACACGCCGAATTGACTTTTACGCTCTGTTCTCTCAGCCAATCATTATCGGGAAATTCGGCAAGTTTTTTATCGATTGCGGCAGCAATCTTTCTTTTCATCTCGGCCGCCGCGGCGGAGGTAAATGTCAATACCAAAAGCCTGTCCACCGAAACGGGGTTTTTGGTATCACAAATCATACGAATAATGCGTTCGACCAAAACCGCCGTCTTTCCGCTGCCTGCCGCGGCGGCAACGAGTATGTTACAGCCGTGCGTTTCAATCGCCGCTGTTTGTTCCTTTGTCCAATTTACCGACCCCGCCATAAAAATCTCCTTATCCGCCGCTTTAACAACCCTCCGCAGCCTTATTAATTTCTATCTTAAAATCAATATCAAATATTTTTTCAAAATCAAAAATGTATTTATATACATATATTCAAGTATAATTATATCACATTGTTTCAAATTCGTCAATGATTTATGCGGATGTTCGGGCGGCGGCAGATTTTTTGAAATTGCCGTCCGAGAAAATTTTTTGTTTGTTTTTAAATCAAAAACCCGATACACAGGCGTTATATCCTGTGTATCGGGTTTTTCGTTTTATTCTTGATTAATCCGCAAACATCGGTGTTGAGAGGTATCTGTCACCTGTGTCGGGCAAGAGGGCAACTATAACCTTGCCCTTATTCTCAGGGCGTTTGGCAAGCTCTGTTGCCGCAAATACCGCCGCGCCCGATGAAATTCCCACAAGCAAGCCCTCTTTTCTTGCAAGGGTTCTGCCTGTTTCGAACGCGTCCTCGTTTTCAACCGCTATTATCTCATCATAAACATCGGTATCGAGCGTATCGGGAACAAATCCCGCTCCGATTCCCTGAATCTTATGCGGTCCTGCCGTACCCTTTGAAAGCACGGGCGAACCTGCCGGTTCAACGGCAACAACCTTTACGTCCGGGTTCTTCGACTTTAAGTATTCGCCAACGCCCGAAACGGTTCCGCCCGTACCAACACCGGCAACAAATATGTCAACCTTGCCGTCCGTATCCTCCCATATCTCGGGGCCTGTTGTCTTTTTGTGGGTTTCGGGGTTTGCCGGGTTCACGAACTGACCCGGGATAAAGCCGCCCGGGGTTGAATCCGCAAGTTCTTGCGCTTTTGCGATTGCACCCTTCATACCCTTTGCTCCATCGGTCAGAACAAGCTCTGCGCCGTATGCTTTTAAAAGGTTTCTGCGTTCAACACTCATTGTTTCGGGCATTGTCAGAATAATTTTATATCCCTTTGCCGCCGCAACCGCCGCAAGGCCTATGCCCGTGTTTCCGCTTGTCGGTTCGATAATGACCGCACCGGGCTTTAACAAGCCTTTTTCTTCGGCATCGGTAATCATCGCATACGCAATCCTGTCTTTTACGCTTCCGGCAGGGTTAAGATACTCGAGCTTTGCCAAGATGTCCGCACCGAGTTCCTTTTCTTTTTGATAGTTTGTCAATTTCAAAAGCGGTGTTCCGCCGATTAAATCCGTAATTTTTTCATATACTTTCATAATTAATTCTCCTTATCCGCCTTGCAGCATAAATTTTAATATAGTTTTTAATCATCGTGTTTTGTTATAAATCCGAATCGTCAACATCGTCCGTCTTTAAGATTAATAAGCTCACCTATTGTCATAAATAGCACCTCGGTTTTCAAAATACATATTACCTATCTGATTTATAGGTATTATAACACCACATTTCAAAAATGTCAATACTTTTTTGAAAAAATTTTGAAATTTTTACAAAAAACTTATTTCCGCATAAAACAAATACGGTTTGACCCTCGGCAAGCCGTATTTGTTTTATAAAATTATTTCTCAATCTTTTTAACGGGAATCCAAATCTCGCTGTGATAATTCTCATCTAAAGTTCCGTTCGGGTACTTTGTCGGGTCGTCATACACCTCTATGCAATAGCCCGCGGCAAACTCATACTCTCTAATCGCCGGAAGCCATTCGGAGAATATCTTTAAATTGACATCCTGCAACGCCTTTGGCATAGGGCCGTCACACGAGAACATCGCCCACTCAAACGCGAGAATCGTGCGTTTTTCAAATCCCTGCGGAATCTCGGCGTTCGGGTCACAATCATCGGCAATAAGATATTCAAAATCCTTGCCGCCCATTTGCGCGTCAATATTCACACCGAACTTTCCGCAAACATACTTGCCCTTGCCCGACTTAAAATGTTCCTGCCGGAACATCGGGATTTTTACCTTGCAATCCTCATAATCGAACCGTTTTGCCATATTTTGTCCGAATTTCTAAAGAGCGGAATTTATATCCTCTGCATACCGAACCGTTTCCATCGCGTCTTTTGCATATTTATCCGCACCGATGCTGTCGGCATAATCTTGTGTCAAGACCGCTCCGCCGACAACGATTTTGCACCACGGCGCGGCATCGCGCAGCAGCTTTATCGTCTGTTCCATTGCCGGGACGGTGGTCGTCATAAGCACGCTCAACCCTGCAAGCGGTGCATGATTTTGCACAACCGCATCGACAACGGTTTGCGGCGGCACGTCCTTACCCAAATCGAGAACGTCAAACCCATAGTTTTCGAGCAAGAGCTTGACTATATTCTTGCCTATATCGTGAATGTCGCCGTGAACGGTCGCAATCACAAACTTGCATTTTACGCCTGTATTCGATTTATCCGAAAGCATTCTGCCTTTTATAATCTCAAACGCCTCTGATGCCGCCTCGGCGCTCATCAAAAGCTGCGGCAGGTACACACGCTTTTCTTCAAAGCCCTTACCCACCTTATCGAGGGCGGGAATAATACACCCGTTCACGATTTCAAGTGGTTCATCCGTCTTTAAAAGCTCGGCGGTAAGCTCTGCCGCACGGTCTTTCAAACCCGACGATACCGCGTTTTGAAGCTCGGTCTTGGAATCACCCTCGCTGACCGCCGCCTTTTTTTGCGGCTCGCCGACGCTTGTCATAAACTTTATATACTCCTCACAATTCTCATCCAGCGCGTGCAAGGCGAGATATGCGTGATAGGCTTTCATCATATCCTCCGAATACGGATTCATAATCGCCGCCGAAAGTCCGTTTTCGAGCGCGGACAGATAAAATCCGCTGTTCAGCGCGTCTCTTGACGGAAGTCCGAACGACACGTTTGATATACCAAGCGAAGTATTGCACCCGAGTTTCTCTTTTATCAGTCTCAAAGCCGCAACGGAGGTCATTGCCGCGGTCGGCTCGGCACTCACCGTCATTGCAAGAGTGTCAAACACAAATTCGCGGCGGTCGATTCCATATTCCTCCGCCACCTTTAAAATTCGCTTCGCAATTTCAAGTCTGCCCTCGGCGGTCTTTGGAATACCGTCCTCATCCAGAGTCAGCGCGACAACAACGCCGCCGTATTTTTTCACAAGCGGGAAAACTGCTCTCATACTCTTTTCGTTGCCGTTGACCGAGTTAATCATTGCCTTTCCGTTATACCGCCGCAAAGCCGCCGCCATTGCGTCCGCATCGGCAGTATCGATTTGCAAGGGCAGGTCAATAATCGCCTGTATCTCACATACCGCGGTTTTGAGCATTTCAACCTCATCTATCTCCGGCAAGCCGACATTTACATCGAGAACGTGAACGCCGCGCTCTTGCTGGGCGATTCCCTCACGCAAAATATAGCCTATATCATTTTCTTTAAGAGCCTGTTTAAATCGCTTTTTTCCCGTTGGGTTGATTCTCTCGCCTATTAAAATCGGGCGCTTTCCGAACTCAACCGTATGCGTGTATGACGAAATCACGGTTATATCTTTTTTGTCAACGGGCTTTGGTTTCAGGTTAGCCGTCTTGTCAACGACCGCCCCGATGAACTGCGGCGTTGTGCCACAACATCCGCCGACAATTCTCACGCCGTTTTTAACCTGTTTTTGTACCTCATCGGCGAACTCGTCCGCACCGACATCATACACGGTCTTTCCGTCCACACTTTTGGGCAAGCCTGCGTTCGGCTTCATCAGGACGGGAATGGACGCGACCGACAAAAGCGCATCCATTACGCCGCCGAGCTGTTTCGGTCCGACCGAACAGTTCGCGCCGATTGCATCCGCACCCATGCCCTCCGCAAGTGCCGCCATTGCTTGGGGCGACGCGCCCGTCATAAGCTTTCCGTCCTCGCCGTAGGCATTCGAAACAAACACCGGCAAGCCGCTGTTTTCTTTCGCCGCAAGCAGAGCCGCCTTTGTTTCATAGCTGTCATTCATCGTCTCTATAAAAATAAGCTCCGCACCGAACTCAACGCCGAGCCGAACCGTCTCGGCAAAGCATTCAACCGCGTCCTCAAAATCAAAATCGCCATAGGGTTTAAGCAGCCGCCCTGTCGGTCCGATGTCAAGCGCAATATACTTCGGCTGTTTGCCGACCGATGCCGCTCTTGCCGCATTGGCGTTATCGAACGCCGCGGACACAACCTCTCTGAGCCGCTCGCGGCTGAATTTAAGGCTGTTTGCGCCGAATGTATTGGTGTTTATTACATTACTGCCGGCATCAAAATACGCCGTGTGTATTTTTTGAATTACCTCGGGATGCGAAACGTTCCAGTCCTCGGGCAGCTCGCCCGGTTTTATACCCTCACCGTGCAGCATTGTTCCGAAACCGCCGTCAAGATAAAGTATGTTATCTTTCATATAATCCAAAATATTAATCTGCCGCATGGCTATCACCCCTGTATAATTTATACGCCGCGGTTTTCGTCGGCGCTCTGTCTGAATGCGCAATCCGTCTTTTGACAGTTTTCGCACTTGTGTTCTTTTATATTCATTTTTGAATCGTTATCCGAATCCTCGGGCGAAACCCCGATTATTGCCGTCACCGACTTTGACGGCGACATCAGCATACTCTCATTCAGAGTCAAGCCTATCTTTCTCGGGCAGTCAAGCGCAGCGAAAATCTCGCGCTGTGCCGAAATCGGAAAGTCGCCGTAACCGGCGCTGAACCGATTATGCAAAGTAAGCCCCGACCGCGCCTTTTCACGCGCCATATCGTCACAGAACGCGTCACATAAAGCCTCGGTGCGTTCCGCGCCTATCGCCTGAAATATGACCGCCCGACCGGGTGAAGTAACGCCATACTTGGCGATAAGCCTGTCAATCCCGATGCCGACCGTTGCCGCAAAAAGTATTATACCACAGCATCCGTCAAGATTCTTTTTAAGCCCTCGGCTCGCCGTCTTTATAAAACCGAGGTCGATTATATCGCCGTCAAAGCTTATCGCGAACTCGCGCAAACATACTTTATATATAAGCTTGTCCGACACCTCGCCGATACAATCTTTTATAAGTCCGTCAATGTTGGCATTTTCAGCCGTTTTGGGCATCCCCGAATAGCGGCGTATCTCGCCGATGTCAAACGGCGGCGGTTCATAGACCCTTGTGTATACCACGTCACATCACTTCTTTCCTATAATATGTGAAAGGTTCTCATAAATATGTTTGGCAACATACGGCTTGTTCATCGAATAAACGTGAACGTTTGTGACGTTGTTTGCATAAAGGTCGATTATCTGGTCGGTTGCATACGCAATCCCGGCTTGCATCATCGCGTCGGGGTCATTGCCGAATTTATCGACAAGGCTCTTGAACCTCTGGGGCATAAATGACCCCGAAAGCTCAATTGCGCGCTTGACCTGATTCGCGTTCGTAATCGGCATAATTCCGGCAACCACGGGAACACATATCCCTGCCTCGCGTATTTTATATAAAAAGTTATATAACAAATTGTTATCAAAAAACATCTGTGTAGTAAGAAAGTCGCACCCGGCGTCAACCTTTTCTTTAAGATACTTTATATCCTCTTTTTGATTCACGCTTTCGGGGTGAACCTCGGGATAACACGCGCCGCCGATACAAAAATCCGCACCGCTGTCTTTAAGCTCGCGCACGAGGTCAACCGCGTGACGATAATCCCAATTGCTGCGGTCGCTCTCTTTAAGCTCATCGGTCAGGTCACCGCGCAGAGCCATAACGTTTTGAATCCCGGCGGCACGGATTTTTTCTATCATATTATGTACCGTATCGCGCGTTGACGAAACACAGGTCAAATGCGCCAATGACGGCACGCCGCAGCTCTCTTTTATATCCTTTGCAATATCAAGCGTGAACTTGCTCGTTCCGCCGCCCGCGCCATAGGTAACGCTTATAAAAGACGGTTTCAGCCGCGCAATTTCCTCCGCCGCACCCTTTACGCTTTCAAAAGCGGTGTCGGTCTTTGGCGGAAAGACCTCAAACGACAGCGAAAGTTCATCCGAACACAGTACATCGATAAGTTTCATTGTGTATTTCTCCGTTCCGATACATTTTGATTTTAATTCTGATTAAGTAATTGCCGAATTACGGCATATATTAAAGATTATTATATCACAGAAACGGCATATTTTCAATAAAACTTTTGTCTTTTTTCATATTAATAAAAGGATTATGTTTGTGCATATAGCCGAATTTGTCAAAATATACAATATTTGAACGAATGCAATTGACATTTTAAAAACAATGTAGTATAATTTTAATGTAAAAAATTTCTTTTTAAATTTTTTTATAAAAAGCTGTAACATTTTGACGTTTTTATGACTATATACTTATGTGTCAAAAAACAAAACAAAGGTTCGGCTTTATCCACAGGTATCAAACCGACGGGACAAAAATCGATTCAAATATGAATCATAAGGTTTTTTCTGTGGCACGGCGGCGGACTTGCTTTAAAATCCGCGTGCCGAAAAGACAAGAGGACAGGAAAAAGCCGAGGGCAAAGTCAGGCAACCCCGTAAAAATACAGGTTGACGGTCTCAACCCCAATAACTTTTCAATTGCAAAATAAATTAGCTCTCTAACTTAAATTTACCGTATAATAAAACGCAGCATTTCGAAAATGAAATGCTGCGTTTTATATTACTTTCACTCAAATATCATAGACCTTTTTTCGTCTTTATTCTGTACATTCATCATGCACTCTTCATCTCCAACCTGAGTCTGTCGGCAATCATCGCGATAAACTCAGAATTGGTCGGTTTCCCTTTTGAATTTGCGATTGTGTAACCAAAGAATGAATTTAAAACCTCTGTATCACCTCTGTCCCAAGCAACTTCAATCGCATGGCGAATTGCTCGCTCAACTCTGCTCGGGGTGGTATTAAAGTCCTTTGCCACTGTCGGATATAATTCTTTCGTTATTGAATTAATTATATCCAAGTCATCGATAACCATCATAATCGCGTGCCTCAAATACTGATAGCCCTTGATATGTGCCGGGATTCCTATTTCGTGAATTATGTTCGTAACCATCATTTCGACATCGGGTGCCGTTCTTTTCTTAACCGTTGTAAGATTCATACCGCTGTCCGCTTCGTTCTGCTCGTCTTCGTCATCCAAAAACATTCTTAGCCTTTCCACAAGACACTCGGGATCTAACGGTTTTTGCATATAATACGATGCGCCCTTATTAACACAATTTGCCGCAATTTTGTCTCCCTTCATCGATGACACAACCACAAATATCGGTGCATTCTGATTCTCATTCGGGTTTACTCTCTCTAAAACCCCGATTCCGTCAACGTTCGGCATATTCACATTCATAATTACCGCGTCGGGAGTCGATAATCTTATCATATCGAGGACCTCTCTGCCGTCTGCCAATGTTGCCAACAGTTCGAAATCGTTGTTTTGTCTGATTGCCCGCCCGATTGCATCAGCAAATATGGGATCGTCATCCGCAACAATCACCTTATACTTTTTAATGCCGCCGATTTTTGAGTTGTTAAAGTTTGAATTCTTCATTCCATTTTTTCTCCCTATGATATTTAGTAAAAATTTTTTTCAACTGTAAAATTAAAAATATCTTTAATTAAATGTTTGTTTATTTTAAAACAGCAACAACCCTTGAACATTTTTAACTTTGCAATCGCTTGTTTAACACTGACGTTATTATACACCATATTTACAAATTTTGTCAATAGGTTTTTCTAAGAAAATTTCCATTTTCTACCACTTTATTTTACCAAATTTTCACAAAATTGCAACAAATTTGTAATATTTCCGTCAGTTTCGATATATACCGACTTTATTCTACAGAAAATTGGCTGACAACATTCCGCTAATCTCGGTATAATTTTATCCCCTTGTTTCACCATTTCAGGCTACATTTCGGCAATATCATCGTGTTCCAGAACCGTTACGCCGCCGTCGGAGAGTTTTTCCTCCGCAAGTTCGGGGTTGTCGGTTCGAATGGCAATAACCGATGAATTTTTTAATTTTTCGCCGAATGCATACATATATTCAACCGAAATTTTATTATCGCTGAGCACCGCAAAAGTTTTCATAAGCGCACCCGGCTCATCATTTACCGCCACCGCAAGAACATTACAGATACGAACGATAACGCCGTTTTCGTTTAACGCTTCTTTTGCCGCCTCGGCATTGCTCACAACCATACGGATTATTCCGAACTCGGTTGTGTCCGCAAGCGACAGAGCCTTTATATCAATATTTTTTTCCGCCAAAGCCTGAAGGACTTCCATAAGCCTTCCCGGCTTATTCTCTATAAATACCGAAAGCTGTTTTACCATTATAATCTCCTCCTTTAATCGTGCAGGTTTCTGTTATCTATAACACGCTTTGCTTTGCCCTCGCTTCTGGCGATGGTTTTCGGGTTCACAAGGTGAACCTTTGCTCCTATTCCGAGAACACTGCGCAAATCCGAAACAATCTTCTTTTCGATTTTTTCAATCGACTTGACATCATCGGCAAAAAGTTTTTCCGTCATTTCAACGTTGATGTCCAAAGTGTCCGTGTTGTTTTCTCTGCCTACTATAATCTGATAATTCGGCGTTACGCCCTTGCCGATTTTCAAAAGAACCTCTTCTATCTGTGACGGAAAGACGTTTACGCCTCGGATTATCATCATATCGTCACTTCTGCCGGTCGGCTTGTTCATTCTGACAAAGGTTCTTCCGCATTCGCACTGTTCATAATTGAGCGAACAAATATCCCTTGTTCTGTATCTGATAACGGGGAATCCCTCTTTGGTAAGGGTTGTGAAAACAAGCTCGCCTTGTGCGCCCTCGGGCAGAACCTCACCCGTGTCGGGGTCGATTATCTCGGGGACAAACATATCCTCGTTGACGTGCATACCGTTTTGACATTCACATTCAAAGCTCACGCCCGGCCCCATAATTTCGGATAAGCCGTACACGTCAAAAGCCTTTATCCCGAGTGAATTCTCAATCGCATGGCGCATATCCTCTGTCCACGGCTCTGCGCCGAAAACGCCCGATTTAAGCTTAATTTTGTCACGCAGCCCCGCCTCGGCTATTGCTTCGGCAAGATACATTGAGTATGACGGCGTACAGCACAAAACCGTTGTGCCGAAATCAACCATTGTCTGAATCTGACGCGCCGTGTTGCCCGATGAAGTCGGGACAACGGTTGCGCCGATTCTCTCCGCCCCGGCGTGTGCGCCGAGACCGCCCGTAAACAGTCCGTAACCGTATGATACCTGAACCACGTCATCATCGGTTGTGCCTGCGGCGGCGAGCTGGCGCGCCATACAATCCGCCCACATTTCGAGGTCGTGTCTTGTATAACCGACAACTATCTGCTTGCCCGTTGTTCCCGATGACGCGTGCGTGCGCACTATGTTTTTAAGCGGTTCGGCAAAAAGGCCGTAAGGATAATAATCTCTCAAATCCTGTTTGTACGAAAACGGCAGTTTTGACAAATCATCAATACTCTTTATGTCCTCAGGTTTTAATTTCTTTTCGTCCATACGCTTTCTGAAAAGTTCAACCCTGTCATACATTCGCGCTACCTGCCATACAAGGCGTTCACTTTGAATCCTTTTGATTTCTTCTCTCGGCATACATTCTGTCTCTTTTTGAAAGTAACCCATAAAATGCTATCTCCTGTCTTTTATTTTAAGTTATACCCAAGGTCAAAGGCTTTGAGGTTTGAATCCAAAAATTTTCCGGGAGTTGATGTCTTTATCGTCTCTACCCATTTTTCATACGGAATATGCGTGTTCCTTGCCATAACTCCGATAAGAACCACGTTGACCGACTTGACATTTCCTGCCTCTTTGGCATATTTCAGCGCGTCAATCGGAATAATATCCGCCTTTTTGCCAATCTTTTCGGCAATATCCTTTGGGTATTCCATTGCGCCGACTATAACCGGCATAGGGTCAATCTCTTGTGTGTTTACAATAATTTTTCCGCCTTTTTTCAGATAAGGAAGCGCACGATACGCCTCTAAAAGTTCAAACGCAAGGATAATGTCTGCCTCGCCCTTATCAATTATCGGCGAATATACTTTATCGCCGAACTTAACATATGTAACAACGCTTCCGCCCCTTTGGCTCATTCCATGAACCTCTGAAAGCTTAACGTCATACCCTTCACTGACTACCGTATTGCCAAGCACACGGCTTGCCAAAAGCGTTCCTTGTCCGCCGACACCGACTATCATAATATTCATACCGATTACTCTCCTTTCTCCATTGCACCGAACGGACATACGTTAAAGCATAAGCCACAGCCGTTGCACTGCGTTTCGTCTATCACTATTTTTTCGCCGTCAAAAGAAATTGCCGGACATCCGAGTTTCATACACATTCTGCACTTTTTGCAATTGTCGTTTATATGGCATTTGCCCGTATACTTTACACCTTTTAAAAGTGCGCAGGGGCGCTGTGCGATAATAACCGACGGTTCATCCTTTGCAACCTCGGCGGCAACAACCTTTTCAAAATTCTTAACATCGAACGGGTCGGCAACAACAACGCTCTTTACCCCGACCGACTTTGCAAGCTCAACAAGGTTCACCGGGTGTGTTTCTTCTTTTCTTATTGTGTATCCCGTTGTCGGGTTATCCTGATGCCCCGTCATTCCCGTAATAGAGTTGTCGAGAATGATAATTGTATTCGCGCCCTTGTTATACACTATGTCAACAAGCCCGGTTATGCCCGAATGCATAAATGTCGAATCACCGATAACCGAGACGAGTTTTTTGTTAAATTCTTTTCCTCTTGCCTTTGCCATACCGTGCGCCGCGCTTACCGACGCGCCCATACATATGGTGGTATCAACGCTTTCGAGCGGTGCAACCGCTCCGAGAGTGTAACAGCCTATATCGCCCGACACAACAAGTCCGAGCTTTTTGAGAACATAAAACGTTCCTCTGTGTGGACATCCGGGACACATAACCGGCGGACGAACGGGAATAACCTCGTCTATTTCCGCGCTTTCCGTTGCGGACTCGCCGAAAACCGCAGCCTTTATCATCGCCGGTGTATACTCGCCGAGCAACGTAAATTTTTCCTTGCCGATAACATTTATACCCAATGCTCGGCAATGATTTTCGATAAACGGGTCAAGTTCTTCTATTACATACACCTTGTCGCACTTTGCGGTGAAATCCTTAATCATCTTTTTCGGCATCGGATAAATCATACCGAGTTTAAGATAATTTACCCTGTCGCCCAACGCCTCTTTTGCGTACATATACGAAATCCCGGCGGTTATAACACCTATTTTGCTGCCGTTATCCTCTATCGTGTTAAACTCACAATTCTCGGCGAATTCTTCAAGGGCACGCATTCTGTCCTCGACCACAACGTGACGGGCAATCGCCTTTGCCGGCATCATAACATACTTGCTTATATCCTTTTTATAATCTTTAAGCTCATAATTCACGGGTTCGTGTTCTTCGACAAGACTCTGCGAATGCGAAACCCTTGTTGAAAGGCGAACAAACAGCGGTGTGTCGAATTTTTCGCTTAACTCAAACGCCGCCTTTGTAAAATCGCGGCATTCAGCCGAATCCGCAGGTTCAAGCATCGCAATTTTGGACGCCTCGGCGTAATGGCGCGAATCCTGTTCGTTCTGTGACGAATGCATTCCGGGGTCATCGGCAACACAAAATACCAATCCGCCGTTTACACCGGTATAACTCACGGTGAAAACAGGGTCAGCCATAACGTTAAGACCGACGTGTTTCATACATGACATCGCCCTCGCACCGCCAATCGACGCGCCTATCGCAACCTCAGCCGCAACCTTTTCATTCGGCGACCATTCCGCATATACATTATCATATTTAACAATATTTTCGGTTATCTCCGTACTCGGAGTCCCGGGGTAAGACGCAACCACGCCGACGCCCGCCTCAAAAGCGCCGCGCGCCACAGCCGCATTACCCAACATCAGCTTTTTCATTTCTGACCATTCCTTTCTTTATACCCTGTATTAATAATTATCAACCGCGCGCAAAAGGCGCGGTCTTTTTTTTAACCCATTCCTTATATAATACCAAAAAACGCGACAAATTTCAAGTCCTTTTACCGCGTTTTCGATAAAAAACCGTATTTTTCGGCAATTTGTATATCCTTTTAAAAACAGATAAAGGCAAACCCCGAAAATCGGGGCTTGCCGCTGTGTTTTAAACTTATCCCTTTATCTGACGTTCGACCAATCTTTCACCGCAATATATATCGCGGAGCTTCGGCTTTTCAATCTTGCCGGTCGGATTTCTCGGAACATCCGCAAATATAATCTTTCGCGGACGCTTGTATCTCGGAAGGTCAAGACAAAAATCGTTTACGTCCTCTTCCGTCAGAGACGCACCCTCTTTGACCTCGATTATCGCCGCGGTAATCTCGCCCAAACGCGCATCGGGAACGCCGATAACCGCAACGTCCTTGATTGCGTCATTTTTGCGCAAAAAGTCCTCAATCTGAACGGGGTAAATATTCTCGCCGCCCGAAATGATAACGTCTTTCTTTCTGTCTACAAGATAAATAAATCCGTCCTCATCCTCTTTTGCCATATCGCCCGTGAAAAGCCAGCCGTCACTCAAAACCTCGTCCGTTGCCTTTTCATCATTGAAATAGCAAAGCATAACACCCGGACCTTTGACCGCAAGCTCGCCGACTTCTCCGCGCGCAACATCGTTTCGGTTCTCGTCCACGATGCGAACCTCCCAGCCATAACCGGCTTTTCCGATTGCTCCGACCTTATGTATGTTGTCCACACCCAGGTGAACACATCCCGGTCCGATAGACTCGGACAAACCATAGTTTGTATCATATTTATGATTGGGAAAGTGTTTTTTCCAACGCTTAATAAGGCTCGGCGGAACGGGCTGTGCGCCGATATGCATAAGCCGCCATTGCGAAAGCGTATAATCCTCGAGGTTTATGTCACCTCTGTCGATTGCGTCCAATATATCCTGTGCCCACGGAACCAAAAGCCATACAATCGTGCATTTTTCTTCTGATACGGTTCTGATTATCCACTCGGGCTTAACGCCTTTGAGCAATACCGCCCTGCTGCCCGAGATAAGACTTCCGAACCAGTGCATTTTTGCACCCGTGTGATAAAGCGGCGGAATACAAAGGAAAACATCATCCTTTGTCTGTCCGTGGTGATTTTGTTCAACCCTCGCCGAATGAATAAGACTTCTGTGAGCATGGACAATTGCTTTCGGGAATCCCGTTGTACCCGATGAAAAATAGATTGCCGCCTCGTCATCCTCGGTGAGCTTAATATCAGGGGTTCTCGTTGAACAATATGTAACCAACCTGTCATAGCTCTCGGCAAATGTCGGGCAATCGTCACCGACATAGAATGTGTATTGCACGTTCTTTAAGCGGTTGCATATGGTTTCGACTCTGCCCGTAAATTCGGGGCCGAAAACCAAAACGTCCGCCTCGGCAAGCTCGACACAGTATTTTATTTCGTCCGCGGTATAGCGATAATTAAGCGGCACGGCGAGCGCACCCGTCTTTAATATTCCGAAATAAATCGGAAGCCATTCCAAGCAATTCATAAGCAGGATTGCAACCTTATCGCCCTTTTTGATGCCGCGGCTAAGCAGCAGATTTGCGAACCTGTTCGCCTTTTTGTTAAACTCTTTCCACGTTATTTCCGAGCGGAACACGTCTTTGTTGCTGCCCTCGATGAGAGCATATTCTTTCCACGTCAGCCTTTGCTTTTCTTCAAGCGGCGGATTAATCTCCACCAAAGCCACATCATCCGCAAATTCCTTTGCGTTTCTTTCGAGTAAGTCTGTAATAATCATTTTTCTTATCACCTTTCCGTATTTATATCCGTTTTAGTCTCCGAGTGATTCACTCTTGTGAACGCTTACCGTTTCTTCATAGCACGAAAATGCGTCATCCACAAACTTTGCGTCCGGAGCTTTTGTAAACAAGCTTACAACGGGAACGATAACGAGTCCGACAATCATCGCGAACGCGCCGCAGTTAATCGGCGATTGCAAAACAGCGGGCAATGTGCTTTTTGCAACCAGATTCCAAGCCATTATTCCAACGCCAAAGATAAACGAAACCCAAACGCTTGCCGCCGATGTTTTCTTGCTATACAGACCGAATATAAACGGCGCAAGAAACGCTCCGGCAAGTGCGCCCCACGAAATACCCATAAGCTGTGCAATAAATGTTGCGTTATTCATAAACTGGAATATCGCGATAACAACCGAGATTGCCACGAATACCAGAATCAAAATGCGCATACACAAAAGCTGTTTTTTATCGTCCATTTTCTTGATTATATGCCCTTTTATAAGGTCAAGCGTAAGCGTTGTACTCGATGTATGTACAAGTGACGCAAGAGTTGACATCGATGCCGAAAGAACGAGGATAATCACTATTCCGACAAGTATGTCGGGCAGGTTTTGGAGCATCGACGGTATGATTGCGTCATATCCGCCGACAGGGATTCCCTTTGCGCCGATTTCTATATCCGCAATCCTTCCGAATCCGCCGAGGAAGTAACATCCGCCGGCAACCACGATAGCGAATATTGTTGAAATAATCGTTCCTTTTTCAACCGCTTTTTCGTTGGATATGGCATAAAATTTCTGAACCATCTGCGGCAAGCCCCACGTTCCGAGCGAGGTTAAAATTACCACGCACAACAGTCCGAACGGGTCTGGGCCAAAGAACGAGGCGAACGCACCGGGCATATCCGACACCGAGGAATCGCTGACCTGAGCCAGCTGTGACAATGATGCCATAAAGCCGCCCTTGCCCGATAAAACCGCCGCGATTACCGCAACGATTCCGATAAGCATAACGATACCTTGAATAAAGTCGTTCACCGCTGTTGCGACAAGACCGCCGGCAATAACATATATCGCCGTCAGAATCGCCATTGCGAGTATACATACTCTGTAATCGATATTGAACGCCATTGCGAAAAGACGCGAAAGTCCGTTATAGAGCGATGCGGTGTACGGAATAAGAAACACGAACACAATGATTGACGCACCGATTTTAAGAGCATTGCTCTTGTATCTTTCACCAAAGAACTGCGGCATCGTTGCCGAGTTTAAGTGCTGAGTCATAAGCCTTGTTCTTCTTCCGAGTACACGCCAAGCAAGCAGAGAGCCGAGAAAAGCGTTTCCGAGACCTATCCACGTTGACGCAATGCCGAACTTCCAGCCGAACTGACCTGCGTATCCGATAAATATAACCGCCGAAAAGTACGATGTTCCATAAGCGAAAGCAGTGAGCCACGGGCCAACGGATCTGCCGCCCAGAACAAAACCGTTGACATCCGTTGCGTGCTTTCTGCAATTAATTCCCACGCCGAGCATTACGGCGAAGAATAAAACAAGCATAACAATTTTTACTGTCATTTTAAACCAATCCTTTCTTTAAATAAGGGCATCGGCTTTGGTTTTTAACCCGATACTCTTTTAAATTTTGCGCAAACACCGTGTTTAAACGGTGTTTGTTGAGGACAGATTTAATTTCCGACAGCTGTTTCAGACATTAAAAAACGCCCTCATAAATAAATATGAGGGCGACTAAAATCGCGGTACCACCTCATTTTATCATCTCCTCACAGAGATGACCTTTACGAGTACAGTCCGGGTGATGCCGAATATCGGCAATACTTATACTCTCTTGCTGTAACGGGCAATCCCGTCGCAGCCTACTCGCCAAAACTTTCGGTGCGCAGCTCTCGGAATGTATTCGAATAAATCCGTTCTGCTGTCTCACAGCGACCGACAGCTCTCTCTGAGAACCGCGAAATATCCTACTTGTTTCCGGTCATAGCCTTTAATCTACATTTTTCGCATTTACAAAATATAAATGCTATGTTAAAGATTATACTCCTTTTGGTTTCATTTGTCAAGAGTTTTTTCAAGAAATTTTTCTGCAATTGCCAAACATATGTTACATCAACATAAAAAAGTAATATATAGTTTTCTTTAACACCCCTGATTATTTGCAAAGCATATTCATCGGAATGTCATTATAACACCTACAATGCCAATAATTAAAATAATCAAAGACCATTGAAAACTCAAGACAAAGACGGTGCATTGCCATATCCTAACGTCAACAGAATACCAATCAAAATCAACGCTATTCCTCGTAATTGCTTTTCATATATTCAAACTTCTTTGTTAAATTCGTATTTCCTGAGAATTCTTTCAAATATCAAGCATATGGTAATGCCAACAATACCCAGAATAAACATAACAAGAGCAGCGCCGGAACCTTTTCCCACTCCAAATATTCTTGCCAACAATCCATTAGGATTTGTGTGTGCCATCCATGGCTCACAAATTCTATCCACCATGAATCCGCCGGCAAAAGTACCAATGGGAATGGTAAAAAACTGCATTGTGTTCCTACAGGAATAAACTCGTCCCTGCAATTCCGTTGGGATAGTATTGCGAAGAATCACATCGAGGTTGGCACTCATTATGGGAACAACCGACCACCCAATGATTTGAGCAATACACCACCATATTGGCGTCCGTGTAAATGCAAGAATGAAATTTTCTGTACCCAGAGAAAACAACATTGTCAGGAAAATAACCCGAATACGGTTTTTAGGTGAAGGAAGTATAGTTGCCGCTAAACTTCCCATTAGCGTTGCGATTCCGGCGCACGACATAACGATACCTAACACTGCTTTTCCACCATTTTCACGAGAAAGCACATATGGAGAAAGCACTGCGCCAAACGCAGAAGCTACAAAGTTTACTCCTGCAAGAAACAGTATCAGCCAAAGGATTAACCCATTTTGACGCAAATAAGACAGACCGGCTTTTGCGCTCGATAAAACTGTCTCCTTTGAACCGTCTAAACGTTGCGTTTCCAATGATGGAATATGCACACAGAACGCCAACGCCACAAAAGCTACAATAAAGGTCACAAGATCCACGCCGATTACTCCGTCCATCCCTACAACCGCATAAATTGATGTTGCAATTACAGGATGTAAAATCGTGACAAGTGAGTTTGAAAACGAGCGTAGACCGCTTGTCCTTTGATATTGCTCTTTAGGTATAATTAGTGTCATTGTTACTTCGCCGGCTGGTTGCTGTACCGTATTCATCAGACCATTCACCACATTCAATACATACATATGAATGGGTAACAACGAATTCGTTTTTAATAAAACAAGAACCAGCACAGAACAACCGGCAGCGAATGTATCGCAGACAAGCATTGTTCGTTTTTTATCCCATCGATCAGAAAGAGCTCCGGCAAAAATGCTCATCAATACATATGGTGTATAGGAACATATGGACAAAAGCGCTGTTTGCAAAGCCGAACCGGTCTTTTCGTATAACCATAATGTCAGTGCGAAACCTGTCATGGCACTGCCAAGCTGGGAAAGAGACTGTGTTGACCATAGGATTAAAAATGTTTTCAATTGTTTATAGTTATTCTTCATTTTGATTTTGCTCCTTTGATTTATTGTCGTTTATCAAAATTGCAAAATCTGAGGATGGGGGATTAAATCTCATTTCGCTCCATACAGTATCCTCAAACCTTGCATGGAGCAAAAACAATCGCTAAAAACATAGCTGCCTCCTATCACCTTTCGAATTTGTCGAACAGTCGCCTGTTCAACACCATACATTATACACTCGAATTGTGAAAAAGTCAACCACAAACAGAGATTTGTTAGTGTCAAGTAAAAGTTGGCAAAATTTTTCAAGTTTTCGAACAAGTTCGTGCGCACGGGCGGATTTTACCGAAATTCGCAAATTCTTAACTCATTCAAAAACCGTGTCAAAAATTTGATTTACTCGTATATAATATGTATAAACGCCGTTTTCCAAAGAAAAACTATCATAATAAAAGAAATATTTTTAGGTTAATTTACGATTGCATCGTAAATTAACCTTGACTTTTATATATAATTAACATATATTATCCCCGTTTGGATGATGTGATTTGTTTGTTTTAAT
>URAN01000007.1 GCA_900545865.1 uncultured Eubacteriales bacterium | reverse complement strand
AGAAGGGAGAAATAATAAAAATCAGCCCCTTTCTGACTGATTTTTATTATACGTGAAAAGAGATGAGAAAAATGAGAAAGTTTTTTGCAATGCTTTTAGGTATTGCGATGATTTGGGGCATGAGCGTTCCGGCTTTTGCCGCACACAGTACCATTGCGACCACAACCCAATTCTTTGTTCAGCGTTACGGCGCTCAGATGGATGAAGAAGGAAATGTAACCTCTCAAAGCACTTCGTACTTTACCGCTTCCGTGTTCGATTCGAATTTGACGGAAGGACCACGTTCATCAGATTATCATGTCGTGTACAAAGAAGAAGTTGTTTCTTCCGGTGATGTCATCAGTGAGGTGGAAACCAAGCCTGACGACGCAGAAATCCTTGCGAAAATCAAGGACGCATATAACGGCGGTTACATTCTTTCCAGCAATGGAAAAGCCGTAAAATGGGACAAGTTTACAACCGATAATTATGAAATGCGCTGGTATGTATTAAAGTGCGAAGAAGGATTATGGATGGTTGATGATGTGTGGCACGTAGATGGTGTTATTGTGGAAAAGGATACTCAGAAGCCGATTGAAATTGTAGATCCGAGTGATCCGGGCTATACGCCGCCCGTTTATGAGGATGAGGATCAGGATCACGGCGAGGCTTTCGAGTACACAAGCAACTTTGCTTATATCTACGGATACAGCGACAACACTATGGCAGCGGATAACAATCTGCGCCGCAGTGAAGTATCGGCAATGGTACATCGCCTTGTGAAGCAGAACAATAAGCTCGGCGACTTTATGTACAGCGCATCAAATCCTCCGGCTTTCGATGATATCGAGGGCGAGTGGTTCAGAAGCGGTATCGAGTTTATAAACCACAAGGGCGCTTTTACAGGTGGCGGCAGCATATATCCGTATGTTGACGTGACACGCGGCGAAACCTTCAAAATCATATGCTTGGGTCTTGGCTTCAGCGAAAATACCGCCCTCTCATATGAGGACTATGCCGCAATCTTACAGAAAGCGGGATATATTCAAGGTGATGAAAACGGTGATTTGAATATCTGGAAGTTGATTACAAGAGCTGAGTTCTGCACGATTTACAACCGTATTATCGGCAGAGACAAAGCAAAACTCGTAACGGCGAACGGTGTGGAAATCACCGCTGAAACCTATGGGTTTAACGACCTGAAAGAGAGTAAATGGTATTATGAAACCATGCTGAGGGCAACAAGCGCATATGATGATGACGGATATGTCGATATAGAACTCCGAAATCAGCGGAATGTGCTCGACGACTATCAGTAATCATATTTATGCGCATAAGTATGATGCAAAAGTAATCCGGTAATTTAAAACATGGCGGCGGCGCCTTACCGCTGTCGCCTTGTGTTTTTAATCGAATGAAGGAAGGAGATTCCGGTTGGCGTGGTAAAGAAATTTAAAAAATTTGCAGGTATTGTTCTATACAGGACGATTGCCCGGTATCTACCGGCATCATATGAAAAACTTACGGGCGGTTTTTCAAAACGATTCCGCTCATTCTGTACAAGACTTATCCTTGATGAGTGCGGCAGTAACGTAAATATTGAAAAAGGTGCGGATTTTGCACTTAACATAAAAATCGGAAACAATTCCGGTATCGGAAAAAATTCAATCGTTGGCGCATATACGCAAATCGGCGATAATGTTATGATGGGAGAAGCGTGCTTTATATATGCCCGAAACCATAAAACAGACCGTTTAGATGTTCCCATGTGCATTCAGGGCTTTGAGGAATATAGGCCCGTTGTCATATCCGACGATGTGTGGATCGGAGCGAGAGTCACCATACTTCCGGGGGCAAAAATAGGAAAAGGCGTTATTATCGGAGCAGGTGCGGTTATAACGGGAGAAATACCGGACTATGCAGTAGTCGGAGGTGTTCCTGCAAGGATAATAAAATACAGAAATCAACAGAAAGGACGGTGCGGCGATGAATCCGAAACTGAGTGTGATTATTCCGGTGTATAATGCGGAAAAATTTTTGGATAAGTGTATAAACAGTATTTTAAATCAGCCATATAAGGATTTGGAAATCGTGTTGGTTGATGATTCGTCGACGGATGCAAGCGCCGCAATATGCGATGGCTATGCTGAAAATTATGATTTTATAAAAGTAATTCACAAGGAACACGGAGGGCCGATACATACGAGAAAGGCCGGATTTTTAAATTCCTGCGGAGAATATGTGTCATATATAGACAGTGACGATTACATAGAACCGCGAATGTATGAATATATGATGAAAAAGATATCAGAACATGACGCTGATATAGGTATCAGCGATATTGTAATTGAAACCGAAAATTCAAGAATTCCGTTATATAAAGATATACCGGAAGGCTTTTATGATAAAGAAAAATTGGAAAAAGAAGTTTATCCTTATATGCTCTATTCGTCAAGACTGAATGAGCCGTCAGTCATACCGAGCCTTTGTACCAAAATTATCAGAAGGAACGTACTTGAAAAGGTAATTTTAAATGCCAATGAAAGCATTTATTATGGCGAAGATGCTATATGCTCATATCCATGCTTGCTTGATGCAAACAGCGCATATATTGCAAAGGATAAATTTTTCTATATATACAGGCAGACTGCATATTCAATTACAAAAAAATATGACAGTCGGTTTTGCAATAAACTAAAGCTTTTAATAAGCATACTCGAAACGGAATTTAAAAAGCGAAGCTTTGAGGCGAAAAAACAGCTGAACTGCTATATATCACTGCAACTCGTTCATTGCCTGAGAGGCGAGCTTTTGAACAACAACGAAATACCACTTCATGAACGAGTTAAGAAAATGAAAGAGTATTTGTCGTATCCGAAATTTAAGGAAGTATTCGATACGGCAAAACAGGAGAATATCGACAAGAAATTGAAGTCTAAGTTGCGGCTTGCAGAAAACGGGCATTTATATTTGCTGTTTCTGATGTTCTTTCTGAAGGAAAAAATCTTGTTGCTAAAGGAAAAGCACGGTGAACGCAAAAAATCGTAACAAAAGTATTGTCCGTCAGACTGCGGCAAATATAGCCGCATCCGTTATATATCAGATTACCGCAGCGGTATGTTCTTTAATACTTCCGAGATATATACTCCTTTCCTTCGGCTCTGATGTAAACGGAATATTGCAGTCGGTAAGCCAGCTTTTGAATTACACTGTAATTATGGAGTGCGGCATCGGCGGTCTTATTATGGCGGCATTTTACAAGCCGCTTGCCGACGGAGATAAAAGAGCGGTATCGGATATTTTTAATTATTCGAGGGACTTTTTCAACAAGCTGTCCTATGTGTATATGGGGCTTGTGCTTATGCTTGCGGTTTTGGCAAAGGTGATTATTCGGACGGAATATGATTTTTCGTATGTAAGTACGCTCGCACTGATACTCGGAATAAGCTATTATTTTACATATTATTTCGCACTGACGCACAGGCTTTTGATACGTGCCGACCAGAAAATCCGAATCGTGCAGGGAATACAAAGCATAACGCTTATTTTAAACACGGTTATATGTGTTGCCGCTATACGCCTCGGCTTCGGAATCCATACCGTAAAAGCGGTGAATGCGATTGTATTTCTGCTGAATCCCGTTGTGTTCAGACTGTATGTTAGACGGCATTACAGTATAACGGGCAAAATGTATGACGAAAGGCGTGCCTTTCCGCGAAAGCGTGATGGAATTGCCCACCAAATTTCCTTTTTTGTTCATATGAACACCGATATTGTGCTTATTTCGATTGCCTGCGGAACAAAAGAGGTTTCGGTGTATTCTGTATATAACTCAATCATTTATGCGGTGGAAAGCTTTTTCACAACGATTTCCGACAGTATAGCGGCTGCTGTGGGAAATATAATTGCAAATGGTGAGAACGAGACGCTGAAAACCTCGTTTGAATTTTACAGTGTAGTAAATACTGCGACGGCAACCTTTGTGTGCGTTGCCGAGGCGGCGCTTGTTCTTCCCTTTGTGAGTATTTATACCAAAGGTGTTACCGATGCAATGTATGTACGTCCTGCCTTTGCCTATATGATGATTGCCGCACAGTGGTTTTTTTGTATGAGAATCCCTTACAACAATATCATAAGCGCGGCGGGACACTACGGACAAACAAAAAACGGCGCTTATATGGAGGTAATTCTTAATATGGCAATTTCGTTATTGCTTTTGCCACGATTCGGTATCTGCGGCGTAGCTTTCGGTACGATGATTGCTATGGCGGCAAGAACGGTTTATATGGCTTGGTATTTATCACATAATCTTTTGAACAGAAAGCTTGATTTATTTATAAAGGATACTGCACTTAACATTATATTCGGCATTGCGCTTGTTTGGCTGATAGGAAAAACAATAACGATTTCGGCAGATAATCTGTTTGTGTGGGGTCTTTACGCCGCCGGCATAAGTGCCGGTGCGATTGCGGCAATTTTGATTTTCAATTTTGCAGTTAATTATGCAGTGGTTGTTGCTATGATGAAAAGAATAAAAAAACAGTAACAAGATAATGATGAAAAATCCATACTGAGCGCAAACGGATTAAGAGGTTTATTTCAGACATTTTACGAAAAAGACCGAAGCGGCGAAAATGTAACACAGGAAATACGAATTGAATACCGTTTTATCAAAAATCTTTTGCAAAAAGAGAAAGAGGACATTGCTTGATTTCTCAAACAATATCCTCAACTGTTCCGTAAATACACTTGCTTGCCCAAAAAGTGTACTTATGTAATGGCGGAGAAGGTTCGAACTTCTCTCAATATCCTAATCATCCAATCATTGCAAAATACACGATTTAGTTTGATTGCAATTATTCCTTATACGGCACTTTGAAATACTCCAAATACTTTTTAAACTTATCCTGTGCCGCAAGGCAAGTATCAAGTAAATACCCTTTTTCATTATTCCATTCGGACAGACCTCTGTAATAGAACATTTTAAGGCTGTCATCAATTATGAATGGTACAATATTATTTTTCAGGCACTCCTTGAACATTATAAGCCTACCGACTCTGCCGTTGCCGTCCTGAAACGGATGTATTGTTTCAAAACGATAATGAAAGTCTATGATTTCTTCAAGCGTATGCTCATCTTTTTGATTATAGTCTTTCAAAATCGTTTTAATCTTATTTGCGGTATCTTCGGGTTTTGCGGTTTCCTTGCCTCCGACTTCGTTGGGAAGTTTTTTATACTCTCCTACATTAAACCAATCTTTTCTCGAATCGGATGTCCCGGATTTTAAAGTAAAGTGCAATTCCTTGATAAATTTTTCTGTGAGCCTATATGTTGCATTATCAATTACCATATCAATACACTTGAAATGATTTGCGGTTTCTATAATGTCATCAACATTAAGTGCATCATTTTCCGCTCCGATTGTATTGGTTTCAAAAATATATCTTGTTTGGTCGTGGGTTAATTTACTACCTTCAATATGATTTGAATTATAGGTAAGCTCTATTTGAATTTTGTGATAAATCCCGCCTTTAACAGAAGCCTTTTTCTCCGCTCTGAGTCTTTCGAGAAGATTCTGCGGTTCATCACTTTTTTTATTTTTTCTTTCGGGTTTTTCTGCGTTTTCGGGAATATTCCAAGTCTTTCCCGTTATAAAAGCACCGGGTATTTTATCCTCGGCACAGTATTTTCTAACACCACGCTCGGACATATTCCATTTTTTCGCCATTTGCGATACAGATAAATAGTTCATAAACTCACTCCTAATATCTATTATATTATACCACATTACAGGAACAAAGTCAATAGATTTAAAATTATTTTCAATACATTTGTGCCGATAACGGCATATTTGCAATTAATCAAATCATTATGATTATAAAATGTTCACAAACGTACCTAAAACGACCTGTATCGCATTTTATTGTATTAAAGTCAAATTACCTTCCAAACTCTATGAAATGTCTCAAAGTGCAATTATTTCTAAAATTAAACTACAAGTTTAGATCGTGTATTTAGAATATGGTTCGGCATAACCAAAATTATTTTTTAAAACTTTATAAATATTGACACATATAAAATCATGTGATAATTTTTCGTTTCTGAAAAATCGGTCGAGTTTATATACTACCACAACATCAATATCAAGTGTGCCATTTTTAATGTCATCTAATGATTGCATATTTGTGCAGAAAGACCTCTTTATTTTCGATGGTGTGCCAACCTAATGCTTTGTAAACATCAATGACAGGAAAATTCTGTTCGTTTTCAATGAAGTATTCAATGAAATCTGATATTGATTCCTTCGTTAAAAACGGAAATCCGAATTTTGATAATTCTTTTAATCCTTTTGAGTTAATGTTTTCGCGAGAAATTTTTTGTGTAATCGGCTTGTTTCGATATACAGAATTTAAAGTCAGATAACTTCATTCGTTTGTACATCTCTTTCGATAAATTTAACATTGATTTTTTCTGAATGCTCAGAAGTGGTTTTGTTGATATTAGACATAATATCAATCCTTTCTTTTAATATATTTGACGCACACTTTTTGTATGCCCCTAATATATTGTTCAGAAAAAAATTACAAAAAACACAGGTTGAACATGGAAAAGTCTCTGTTTTAATCTTAAAACCCCTTAGGCTTAATGGAATTTGTGCAATTTTTACAATGGATTTTATACCAAAGTTATGTAAATAAATTTACATCTTTTTAATTATGGGGGATGGGGGTATGCATTGTTCTTTTAACCTGTCTTTTGGAATACAAAATGATTTTGAAGAAATATTAATATCATCAAAATTCAGTTTAAGCTTTAATGTGACGGAACTATTTGTTACTTCGATTTTGTCAACAAAAGTTTTGACAATCTTTCTTAGTCCGACAAAATCACTTTTACTTCTCATATTTTTAAAATTATCGATTAAAAGAATGATATTATCTTTTGTAATGCGGAAGGATTTGGGCTGAGCGACAATGAGCAGTTTTGATTTTAAAAATTCTTCTTGCTGTTTTATCTCGGTCAATCTGTTTGAAAAATGTTCTTTATATATTCCGTTTTCTATTGCTTTAATTATATTATTTCTGCTTTCCGCAAGTTTGTCAAGCTCTTTCTTTATGTTTTCGGCATTATTTATCTGCTCAGACTGATTTTTTGACATATATTCATCTATTAGTTTCATTATTTCGGAAACCTTTGAAAATGAAAATATATTTCTCTGCAATTCATCAAGGACATAGTTTTCAAGATATGCCATATTGATTTCCTTTGTATTGCACGAAATTGTTTGAGATTTTCTGTTACATCTGAATGTGAGTTGTGAATTTTTTCTGCGTCTGTTTGCATGCATTGCAGAGCCACATTTTCCGCAAAATACTAAGCCTGAAAGAAGATACTTTTGGCGGTCTCGATTATGTTGATGTATTCTTTTATTTTCTTCTTGACGTTTTTGTACTTTTTCAAAAATTTCAGCCGAAATGATTTGAGGGCATCCGTTTTCTATTCTTATTACTTCTTCATTAGATTTATAGCAATGCCTGTTATATGTTCCTTTAGATGTTTTGTGAGATGATTTATTATATGTGTATATCCCCTTGTATTTTTCATTTCTCAAAATTTCAAACAGACTGTTTTTGCCGAACGACTTTCCGAGTTTGGTTTTATAGCCTTTTTGATTCAATGTTTTGATTATTTCGGAGTAGCCGCACCCATCTGCATACATTTTAAAAATTATTCTGACCGCCTCTGCCTCATGTTCGTTAATAATAAGCTTTTTATCCTTTATGTCATATCCGAGCGGTGGAATACCGCCGCAGTGAACAGCCTTTTTAGCGTTTTCCATATTGCCTTTCATTATCTCTCTTGCAAGGTTTTTTGAATAGTATTCTGCCATTGCCTCAAGCACAGATTCAAGAATGATTGATTCGGGTGTACCGTCAAGATTTTCTGTTGCACTTAAAAGTTGAACATTGTTTACTTTCAATTTTTGCTTGTAGATTGCACTGTCGTATTTACTGCGTGCAAATCTGTCAAGCTTGTGAACTATGATAGTATCGAACAGTCCTGTTTCACTCATTTTTATCATTTCTTGAAAGCTCGGACGGTCTGCTGTTGTCGCTGACTTTGCCCTGTCTATGTATGTTGCAACTATGATGATATTATTTCTTTTTGCGTATTCCTCAATAGCGGAAATTTGTGCGTCAATGCTTTCATTGCGTTGATTTTCGCTGGAATACCTTGCGTAGATTGCAGCTTTTTTCATTGTTTGTTCCTTTCTGAATTCATCGGAGGGGATTTTATGCTCAGCCCCCCAACTATTCCCCTGTGGTTTTTCTTGTTTCATCCTAACATTTTAATGTTTTCCCCTGTTTCCCCTATCTTTAGATTTAATTATTTGATTTATATGTTCCTATGTTCCACGTACAGTCAATTGCTGGAATATATCAAGTATATGATATATGTATCAAATATATTTTATTGCACAAAAAAGAGCTACGGCAATTATCCGTACCGTAGCTCTGAATTTATGACATTACCGATTATTTTGTTGTATCGGATTTTTCTGTTGTTTCTGTCTTGTTGCCGTCCATATCGATGCCTTGCTTAGCAAGTTCATCTTTCATTTCAGCCTCGAAAAGTTTTAATTCCTGACTGTCAGGATATTGTTCTTTTGCTTTTTCAAGCATTATCAAAGCGGAATTATATTCTTTATCATATTTTATTTTCCATTCAATCTCGCTCATTAGCTTTTCTAATTCTTCCGTTTCTTTTGCCTTTGCAACATCTGTTTCTTTAATTGCGGCAACATTCACACTATATTTACTTAATGCATCATCATTGTAATTTTCTTTGGAAACTTCGAGAATGAGGTCATCACTGACGGTTTCGGTATCCCCTGTGGTTAATGAACGCTTTGTTTTTAATGTTTTTTCACCCACAAAGGTGTTATTTTCATCAAGTATTTCAAGGGTTACTTCAACAACGCTTTCTTCTGTGTCCCCTCCGTTTTTGTGAACGGTGCAGAATATATAGGGATACCTATCTTTCATCTTTAATGCAAGGTTGTCAATTCCTATTGGGTTTGTGTCCGCATTGATGTTTTTGTACTTTTTCTTAGACGATTTTGTTTCACTGTCTGTTTGTGTTGCAGATGTGCCATTCTCTGAATCGGAATTTTTAGCGTTTTGCCCTCCGCAAGCGACAAGTGAACAAGCTATAGTCGTAATCATAATTACTGTTATTAATTTTTTAATCATTTTTATCCTTCTTTCTCAATTATTTTTTATTATGCCAAGTAATACGAATGTTGCCAATGTAGCAAGATATGGAGCGACTATCATTATTAAAATCGGAATGATAAGCCCCAGACCTGATGTTCCGATGAAATGTGTTGCGATTCCAAAATAGTTCACAATATAAAAATAGAACAACATACTGACCAATATGGCAATTTTGCTGTTTGGCTCTTCTGATTTAACAAGCCAAACACACATCGCAACAAATGCTATTATCCAGACGATTATTGGAATTTTTAAAAGAATGTCACCGAATAACAGCAATGCACCGAAAACTGTTTTCATATTTATACCCCCTTTCACTTTACTGACTCTTTGATGAGCCTTCTTAATGTTTTTTCCGAGTAGCTGTACTTCACAGCCAGTTGTTTTAGGTTTGTGCCGTCGTACTCCTCTAAAATCCGTTGTTTTACCATATCGGGATTAAGGAAACGCATAGGAAAATTAACCTGTGTACCTTTGTAGAGCTGATACATTCTCATAGCGACATCAATTCCAAACTCGTCATTGATGTCTTTATAGACTGAATTTAGCAAATCCTTGTTATTTTCCAACAGCACCACCTCGCAATTTAATTTTACCATAGCCTTTTGCCCCGTTCAAAAGACATTGTCCATGGGTTTGTCCATTTTGGATGTTTCTGTGCCTGTTTGAAGTCTCAGAAAATGCGATGGTGCGATTGAAAGTGCCATCACAAGAACGACCGAAAAATCGCTTGATAATTGGATTTGTGCGCTTGCATAGGGTTCTTCCGATGACCTGATTATGTCAAGAAATTCGGGTGTGATTTTGTCAATCTCCTGATGAAAAATTTTTTTGAGATTTTTTAATTCATCCGATTTTTCAATCAGAAGAACATATCCGCCCAAGTCTGTGTCGGGATTTCTCATCTCGCCATAGTAGAAATTCAAGAGAGCAACCGTCTTTTCTATTTCAAATAAAACAGGGGGAGGAAGTCCGCAGAGCCTTTCACAATCTTGCTTGGTACTGATTTTTTTCATAATTAAAAACTCCTTTCTTTCAGTATCATAAAGATAATATCTGTCAGAAAAGAGCTTTGTTTCGGATTTATTAAGATGTCAAAACTGTTGTAAGCTAATGTTTTGCATTAGGACAAAAAATAGCCCAGAGCCTTGATAACTCTGGGTTTTTTACCCCGAAAGTGGGGATTTTATTGGCGGAGAAGGTTCGTGTACCGCTGAAATCCCCACTTTTGACACGAACCTATCATCCGACATATCATAAATCGCATAACTATATTTTTATTATATCACAGTATTTTATCCGATAATTGCAACGAGTATTTTATATTCTTATTATATCATAATAATTTGGTTTTAGCAACTGTTTTTTAGAGATTGAATACAATTTCAATTTTATCGTCAGTTATTTTGATTGTTTCAATTACCTTTTGCAGAAATTCTTTTCGGATAGGAAGATTATTTTTTTCTTGTATATAGTGAATGAAATTATCCTTTAATGCCTTGATTTCATCATAGTCGGGAACATCGGATACGTCATTATAAAGTCGTTTCAGTTTCTTGTCAATGCGTTTGTTTTCATATTCGAGTTCCTCGATTCTTCTATCGAGTCTGTCCGCAACGATTTTTAAACAACCATCCTCAATTTGTGTTATGCAGTTTTGAATTTTTCTGGTATTTGTTCTTTTTTCGGATTTTAGCTCTCGAATTTCGCTTTTTATCTTTTTTTGTTTTTTGTCTGAAATTTGCGAAAAACATTCTATAAATTGATTTATCTTGTCTTTTGTGAAAATAAGGTCTGCCAATTTACTAAGTACGAAATTTTCAAGCTTATTCAAGTCAATTTCCTTTGCATTACAACCTTGCTTATTCTTGTGTTTTGGGCAAAAAAAAGAAAGGTATTCCTTTTGATGATTATTCCGCCTGTTGACTTGCATTGAAGTGCCGCATTTGCAGACCACCAATCCGCTCAAAAGATAATCGCCTTTCGGTTTTATGTTGCTATGCTTTTTACCCATTGCATTAACTTTATCCCAAATTTCATCGGAAACAATGCGAGGGCAACCGTCCTTAATTCTGACAATTTCATCATCTGATTTTGATGCGTGACGGTTGAATTTTCCTTCGGGAGATTTGGAAACCGCTCTGTTATATTCATATACACCCTTGTATTTGATATTTTTGAATATTTCGTGCAGACTGTTTTTACCGAATTTATTTCCGAGTTTTGTTTTGAATCCTCGCCTGTTCATCTGCTCAATGATTGCAGAAAGTGAAGCTCCCTGCGCTCTCATTCTGAACGCAAACCTCACTGCTTTTGCCTCTGTTTTGTTAATTATCAGCATTTGAGTTTCTTTGTCAACATCATATCCGAGCGGTGGCTTACCGCCGCACCATTTACAGCTTTTTGCGACTACCAGTTTTCCTCTTGAAACATTTTGTGAAATCTTTTTTACTTCTTCCTCATTAACCAACATCGCAAGAGCTTTATATGCCTTTTGACCGAAATTTGTATTGTCATTGACTTGTTCGGTTGCACTTAACAGGTTTACTCCGTGTTCATTGAGAATGTCCTCATACTTTCTGTGTAATTTTTCGTTTCTGAAAAATCGGTCGAGTTTATATACTACTACAACATCAATATCAAGTGTGCCATTTTTAATGTCATCTATCATTTTTTTGAAATTCGGTCTTTTATCCGATTTACCCGATTTTGCTCTGTCAACATACTCTGTGACAATTTTTATATTATTCATTTGAGCGTAGTTTGCAACAACTATTCGTTGCCCCTCTATGCTCGTTTCATTTTGCATTTTGCTTGAAAATCTACCGTAGAAAACTCCTGTTAACATTTTTTATTCCTCTCCTTTAACATCATATTATAGATTAAGTTATTGACAAGAGCGGAATTGCTCTTGTCAATATTAGTGGATTTTAATTTACGTTTTCGTGCTTTTAGAAAAGCGTTTTCTTTTAGGTCGGTTCTGCTGATTGTTACTTTAATCCTCATTTTCAGCACCACCCTTTATTGTGCTAATATCCAGAACAATCACTTTTGCTCTTTTTATATTCCCGACCGTTCTTCTTGAATAGTTCTTATCTTGTTCGCATTTAATAAATGATTTTTCTTTCATTGCTTTAATTAAAGATGCTGTGTCGGGAAAACCGATTTGACCCATAATTTTTACAAACTGATTGTAGAGAACGACAATTTCTGAAAGTTCACCGTTTTTTATAATGCTTTTCCCCCAAATGTTTGATGATTTTGTATTGGTATCGGGAAAGTTGCTTTTGTTTTTTGCGTATTCTTCAAGAAATTTATCTGCCGCCTCAACAGATTGCTCTTGACCTATTTCCAAAAGCGTTGTGCGGCAAATTAAAAAATCGACTATTGATGAAATATCAAAGTCGATACCAAGTTTGTTTTTTGCTATATTTGCCGCCAATGCAACGGCGGCAATTTTGTCAGCCATTCTTGAAAACAAGGGCGAAATGGTTTTGCCCTGTTCTTTTGCATGGTTCTTAATTCTTTTTTGAACCTTTTTAGAGAATTCATCAAGTTTTTCGGTCATCTTATGCTGTGAAATACGAGTCAAGGCTTTGGCAAATTCAAAACCTACTGTTCCATAATGAGTGGTAATGAAATTACTTATATCTTCCGCATGGATTTTATTTTTGGTGAAATTATGATTTTTAACTTCAAACAAACGGACTGCAATTCCTCCAAAGTTTGAACTTTTGAATTGAATTTCACCTGTTGACATAAATACAGTATTAAATGAACTGTTTGCAGTATTGTCATTTGTCATTCTTTGCTTATCATTGCCGCCTGTCAGCAGATATGTAAGCTGTGTGTTATCTGCGTTTGACATTGCCAATTCATCCAAGCCTATTAAAATTCCGTTATTTCCACCAGCAGATTGAACGAGTTTATTTCCTGTGATGTTCCAGTTTTTCACAACGCTGTTTGGGGCAATTTGAGGATTGCCCCAAAGTGAGCCCGCAAGCATCAAACTTGTTGTTTTGCCTGATGTTGATGTTCCTTCAATGTGAAATATAAAACGCAAATCCTTGTTCTTGATTCTCCCGACAATTGCAGAAGCGAGCGAAACAGCGCAAACGGTTTGCAAACCTATTGAATCTTTTAAAGTGCGGTTAAAAAAGTCAGTAAATTCATTTAATGTTCCTTTAAGCGAAATATCTGTTAAGCCGATATGCTTTAGCTTTTTTGTTTCACCGTTAATGATTGCATATTTGTGCAGAAAGACCTCTTTATTTTCGATGGTGTGCCAACCTAATGCTTTGTAAACATCAATGACAGGAAAATTCTGTTCGTTTTCAATGAAGTATTCAATGAAATCTGATATTGATTCCTTCGTTAAAAACGGAAATCCGAATTTTGATAATTCTTTTAATCCTTTTGAGTTAATGTTTTCGCGAGAAATTTTTTGTGTAATCGGCTTGTTTCGATATACAGAATTTAAAGTCAGATAACTTCATTCGTTTGTACATCTCTTTCGATAAATTTAACATTGATTTTTTCTGAATGCTCAGAAGTGGTTTTGTTGATATTAGACATAATATCAATCCTTTCTTTTAATATATTTGACGCACACTTTTTGTATGCCCCTAATATATTGTTCAGAAAAAAATTACAAAAAACACAGGTTGAACATGGAAAAGTCTCTGTTTTAATCTTAAAACCCCTTAGGCTTAATGGAATTTGTGCAATTTTTACAATGGATTTTATACCAAAGTTATGTAAATAAATTTACATCTTTTTAATTATGGGGGATGGGGGTATGCATTGTTCTTTTAACCTGTCTTTTGGAATACAAAATGATTTTGAAGAAATATTAATATCATCAAAATTCAGTTTAAGCTTTAATGTGACGGAACTATTTGTTACTTCGATTTTGTCAACAAAAGTTTTGACAATCTTTCTTAGTCCGACAAAATCACTTTTACTTCTCATATTTTTAAAATTATCGATTAAAAGAATGATATTATCTTTTGTAATGCGGAAGGATTTGGGCTGAGCGACAATGAGCAGTTTTGATTTTAAAAATTCTTCTTGCTGTTTTATCTCGGTCAATCTGTTTGAAAAATGTTCTTTATATATTCCGTTTTCTATTGCTTTAATTATATTATTTCTGCTTTCCGCAAGTTTGTCAAGCTCTTTCTTTATGTTTTCGGCATTATTTATCTGCTCAGACTGATTTTTTGACATATATTCATCTATTAGTTTCATTATTTCGGAAACCTTTGAAAATGAAAATATATTTCTCTGCAATTCATCAAGGACATAGTTTTCAAGATATGCCATATTGATTTCCTTTGTATTGCACGAAATTGTTTGAGATTTTCTGTTACATCTGAATGTGAGTTGTGAATTTTTTCTGCGTCTGTTTGCATGCATTGCAGAGCCACATTTTCCGCAAAATACTAAGCCTGAAAGAAGATACTTTTGGCGGTCTCGATTATGTTGATGTATTCTTTTATTTTCTTCTTGACGTTTTTGTACTTTTTCAAAAATTTCAGCCGAAATGATTTGAGGGCATCCGTTTTCTATTCTTATTACTTCTTCATTAGATTTATAGCAATGCCTGTTATATGTTCCTTTAGATGTTTTGTGAGATGATTTATTATATGTGTATATCCCCTTGTATTTTTCATTTCTCAAAATTTCAAACAGACTGTTTTTGCCGAACGACTTTCCGAGTTTGGTTTTATAGCCTTTTTGATTCAATGTTTTGATTATTTCGGAGTAGCCGCACCCATCTGCATACATTTTAAAAATTATTCTGACCGCCTCTGCCTCATGTTCGTTAATAATAAGCTTTTTATCCTTTATGTCATATCCGAGCGGTGGAATACCGCCGCAGTGAACAGCCTTTTTAGCGTTTTCCATATTGCCTTTCATTATCTCTCTTGCAAGGTTTTTTGAATAGTATTCTGCCATTGCCTCAAGCACAGATTCAAGAATGATTGATTCGGGTGTACCGTCAAGATTTTCTGTTGCACTTAAAAGTTGAACATTGTTTACTTTCAATTTTTGCTTGTAGATTGCACTGTCGTATTTACTGCGTGCAAATCTGTCAAGCTTGTGAACTATGATAGTATCGAACAGTCCTGTTTCACTCATTTTTATCATTTCTTGAAAGCTCGGACGGTCTGCTGTTGTCGCTGACTTTGCCCTGTCTATGTATGTTGCAACTATGATGATATTATTTCTTTTTGCGTATTCCTCAATAGCGGAAATTTGTGCGTCAATGCTTTCATTGCGTTGATTTTCGCTGGAATACCTTGCGTAGATTGCAGCTTTTTTCATTGTTTGTTCCTTTCTGAATTCATCGGAGGGGATTTTATGCTCAGCCCCCCAACTATTCCCCTGTGGTTTTTCTTGTTTCATCCTAACATTTTAATGTTTTCCCCTGTTTCCCCTATCTTTAGATTTAATTATTTGATTTATATGTTCCTATGTTCCACGTACAGTCAATTGCTGGAATATATCAAGTATATGATATATGTATCAAATATATTTTATTGCACAAAAAAGAGCTACGGCAATTATCCGTACCGTAGCTCTGAATTTATGACATTACCGATTATTTTGTTGTATCGGATTTTTCTGTTGTTTCTGTCTTGTTGCCGTCCATATCGATGCCTTGCTTAGCAAGTTCATCTTTCATTTCAGCCTCGAAAAGTTTTAATTCCTGACTGTCAGGATATTGTTCTTTTGCTTTTTCAAGCATTATCAAAGCGGAATTATATTCTTTATCATATTTTATTTTCCATTCAATCTCGCTCATTAGCTTTTCTAATTCTTCCGTTTCTTTTGCCTTTGCAACATCTGTTTCTTTAATTGCGGCAACATTCACACTATATTTACTTAATGCATCATCATTGTAATTTTCTTTGGAAACTTCGAGAATGAGGTCATCACTGACGGTTTCGGTATCCCCTGTGGTTAATGAACGCTTTGTTTTTAATGTTTTTTCACCCACAAAGGTGTTATTTTCATCAAGTATTTCAAGGGTTACTTCAACAACGCTTTCTTCTGTGTCCCCTCCGTTTTTGTGAACGGTGCAGAATATATAGGGATACCTATCTTTCATCTTTAATGCAAGGTTGTCAATTCCTATTGGGTTTGTGTCCGCATTGATGTTTTTGTACTTTTTCTTAGACGATTTTGTTTCACTGTCTGTTTGTGTTGCAGATGTGCCATTCTCTGAATCGGAATTTTTAGCGTTTTGCCCTCCGCAAGCGACAAGTGAACAAGCTATAGTCGTAATCATAATTACTGTTATTAATTTTTTAATCATTTTTATCCTTCTTTCTCAATTATTTTTTATTATGCCAAGTAATACGAATGTTGCCAATGTAGCAAGATATGGAGCGACTATCATTATTAAAATCGGAATGATAAGCCCCAGACCTGATGTTCCGATGAAATGTGTTGCGATTCCAAAATAGTTCACAATATAAAAATAGAACAACATACTGACCAATATGGCAATTTTGCTGTTTGGCTCTTCTGATTTAACAAGCCAAACACACATCGCAACAAATGCTATTATCCAGACGATTATTGGAATTTTTAAAAGAATGTCACCGAATAACAGCAATGCACCGAAAACTGTTTTCATATTTATACCCCCTTTCACTTTACTGACTCTTTGATGAGCCTTCTTAATGTTTTTTCCGAGTAGCTGTACTTCACAGCCAGTTGTTTTAGGTTTGTGCCGTCGTACTCCTCTAAAATCCGTTGTTTTACCATATCGGGATTAAGGAAACGCATAGGAAAATTAACCTGTGTACCTTTGTAGAGCTGATACATTCTCATAGCGACATCAATTCCAAACTCGTCATTGATGTCTTTATAGACTGAATTTAGCAAATCCTTGTTATTTTCCAACAGCACCACCTCGCAATTTAATTTTACCATAGCCTTTTGCCCCGTTCAAAAGACATTGTCCATGGGTTTGTCCATTTTGGATGTTTCTGTGCCTGTTTGAAGTCTCAGAAAATGCGATGGTGCGATTGAAAGTGCCATCACAAGAACGACCGAAAAATCGCTTGATAATTGGATTTGTGCGCTTGCATAGGGTTCTTCCGATGACCTGATTATGTCAAGAAATTCGGGTGTGATTTTGTCAATCTCCTGATGAAAAATTTTTTTGAGATTTTTTAATTCATCCGATTTTTCAATCAGAAGAACATATCCGCCCAAGTCTGTGTCGGGATTTCTCATCTCGCCATAGTAGAAATTCAAGAGAGCAACCGTCTTTTCTATTTCAAATAAAACAGGGGGAGGAAGTCCGCAGAGCCTTTCACAATCTTGCTTGGTACTGATTTTTTTCATAATTAAAAACTCCTTTCTTTCAGTATCATAAAGATAATATCTGTCAGAAAAGAGCTTTGTTTCGGATTTATTAAGATGTCAAAACTGTTGTAAGCTAATGTTTTGCATTAGGACAAAAAATAGCCCAGAGCCTTGATAACTCTGGGTTTTTTACCCCGAAAGTGGGGATTTTATTGGCGGAGAAGGAGGGATTTGAACCCTCGCGCCGCTTTCACGACCTACACCCTTAGCAGGGGCGCCTCTTCGGCCAACTTGAGTACTTCTCCGAATATTTACGATATGGGGTTAAATGGCGGAGAGGCAGAGATTCGAACTCTGGGTGCTTTCGCATCACTAGTTTTCAAGACTAGCTCCTTAAACCACTCGGACACCTCTCCGTTTATGTATTAAAATGCTCGCTTTAATGCGACCTATATAGTATATCACAGGTTGATAAATTTGTCAAGCAATTTTTCAAAGTTTTTATAATTTTACATTTATTTACAAAACGTTTGCTGTCCGATATAAAATATCACGTGTAATGCCGCGATTTGAATTTATTAATTCAAATCGGTCAAGTCTTTAATGATTTCGCCTGCGATAATAAGCCCGACAACCGACGGAACAAACGCAACACTCCCCGGGACTTGTCGGCGTTGGGTGCATTTTCGAGCCGTGCCGGGCGGACATATACAGTTTTGCTTACAGCTTATCGCTGAATTGTCAATCGGCGTTATGGGTTTTTCTTTTGAATAAACAACCTTTAAATGTGAGATTCCGCGCTGTTTTAACTCATAGCGCATTACCCTTGCCAGAGGGCATACAGAGGTTTTATATATATCCGCGACCTCAAATGCGGCCGGGTCAAGCTTATTACCGGCACCCATTGAGCTGATGATTGGAACATTGGCTTTGTCCGCGTTTACGGCAAGCTCAATCTTGCCCGTGACGGTGTCAATCGCGTCAACCACATAGTCATATTGAGAAAAATCAAATTCCGCGGCGGTGTCGGGCATATAAAATGTCTTGTGAGTGTACACCTTTACATCTGGATTTATATCGAGAATCCGCTCTTTTGCAACATCGACCTTGTGCTTGCCGACCGTCTTTCGCGTTGCGTAAATCTGTCGGTTTATATTCGTAAGACATACCTTGTCATCGTCAATCAAATCGATTGCC
Organism: uncultured Eubacteriales bacterium; assembly: GCA_900545865.1. Classification (GTDB taxonomy): domain Bacteria; phylum Bacillota; class Clostridia; order Monoglobales; family Monoglobaceae; genus UMGS1820. The sequence goes on along the minus strand of URAN01000007.1, from coordinate 56,575 downwards.
CCGATTCCGCTGCGCACCAACGCCTCAACAGTGTATCCGCCGACGCCGCCGATTCCGAAAACCGCAACGCGACACTTTGAAAGGCGTTCCATGGCGTTGTGCCCCAAAAGCAACTCTGTTCGTGAAAATTGATTAAGCATGGTTTAAGCTCTCCTATAAATCAAATTCGGCGGTTTTTGAAATTCGGACTGTCGCCGATGTCCGTTACAATCCTGTACCCTGCGGATTTTACACGCTGTTCGAGACAGCCGCGGCATTGTGCCGCTTCTTCACCGGTACAAATTTTGTTTTCATAAAGCTCATAATCCTTGCGCACATCTGTCGGAGACAGGTTCGGCATAACAACGTTTGCGCCGGCTTTTAGCCCGAGTTCCCTTCCGTTCGGAGCAATGGTGCCGAGCGCGGTTGTGGACGGAATGAGCGCATAAGGAAACATCAGTCTCAACAGTGCCACAAGTTTTAACGTCAGGTCGAGAGAACCGTTCTTCTGATTTTTGAACGGAGTATCACGATGCGTAAGATAAGGCCCTATTCCAATCATATCGGGGTCGAGCTGCTGCAGAAATCTTAAATCCTCAATAAGACATTCTGTTGTTTGGAAAGGGCTTCCGACCATAAATCCCGAACCAACCTGATAACCAATTTCTTTTATATCAAAAAGACAGCGCTTGCGGTTTTCAAGACTCATATTGCGCGGATGCAGCTTTGAATAATGGTCATAGTCGGCGGTTTCATGCCTCAGCAAATACCTGTTTGCACCGGCATCAAAAAAGGCCTTATATGTCTCGCGGCTTTTTTCGCCTATTGATAATGTTATCGCACAATCGGGGTATTCCGAGCGAATCGATGAAATTATGTCGCACATAATTTCATCGTTATAGTATTCGTCCTCGCCGCCCTGTAAAACAAATGTTCTGAATCCGAGACCGTATCCATCGCTACAGCAATCGAGAATCTGTTCTTTGCTGAGACGATACCTGTGTGATTTGTTGTTTCCGTGACGTATTCCGCAATAAAAACAATCGTTTTTACAATAGTTTGTGAACTCAATAAGTCCGCGAATATATACTTTGTCGCCGAAAATCCTGCGGCGCACGGCATCGGCTTTTGCCTTTAATTCCGTGTCCGATTCGGAACTTTCGAGAATATCTTTTAATTCTGTATCCGACGGCTCAAATTTTTTGATAAAAGCATCGTTTTTTTTCGGTGGCGGTTCGCTGACGTTGGTTTCCGTTATTGAATTTAATAAAGGCTTATCAGAATTTCTCATATTCTTCCTCACAGCTTCTCATCGCAAGAATTGTCTGTTCGATTAAGCGGTCAAGTTCCCAACCGAGCATTTCTGTGCCGCGTTCTATTACTTCTCTGGAACATCCGGCCGCGAATTTGGCGTTTTTGTATTTCTTTTTTACGGATTTAAGCTCTAAGTCCGATACACTTTTTGACGGACGCATAAGCGCAACCGCGCCGATAAGCCCGGTGAGTTCATCGACCGCGTATAAAACTTTTTCCATTTCGTGTTTCGGTTCAATATCAACGGTGAGTTTGTATCCGTGGCTTGCCACGGCGTGAATAAGGCGTTCGTCTGCATCATTATCCTTTAGGATTTCCTGTTCTTTTATACAGTGTTCGTCCGGATATTTTTCGAAATCGAGGTCATGCAAAAGACCAACGATTCCCCAAAAATCGGATTCGTCGCCATAACCGAGTTCGTTTGCGAACCATTTCATTACACCCTCAACGGTTACGGCGTGTCTGATATGAAATTTTTCTGTATTGTATTCATTCAAAAGCTTCCAAGCTTCATCGCGTGTTAATTGATGCGGCATAAGACCGTACCTCCCATATTTGGACTAAACCGATTTACAAGACCTATCGGTTTAATCTGTATTATAGCACTTTTTTTGCATTAAGTCAACAGTTTGCGCGGATTTTCAGGGTTTTGAACGAGTTAAGAATTTGTGAATTCCGTTAAAACCGCAGGGGCGTTCGTGAATGAGAACAAATGTTATAAATTTATACGGATAATCGCATATTTTAATGAAAATATTACGGGAAAATCGGTCTGTAATATTCCTGTGAAGAAAAATTAGTTGAAATTTCATTGAATTTGTGATATAATAATTATGTATTTGCAAAATTCCGACATATTTTCGAGCGGAGCAAATACAATTTTAAAACAAAAATATGAGGTGAAATCAAAATGAGAAAATTTGCAAAACGGCTTGTAAGCCTTGCGGCGGTATCGGCTTTGCTTTCGCAGAGCGGCGTTTTTGCTTTCGAACCGAATTCGTGGGCGGCGGACGCGGTACGGAGCGCAACCAATCTCAGTATCATATCGGAAGAATATTCGACAAAATCATTCAGCCTGCCCATTTCGCGGTCTGACTTTGTAAATGTGGCAATAAATTTGTATGCGACATTGACGGCGGAAAACGTTTCGACAAATTCAAAAAATCCGTTTAACGATACGGATAATGCTTTCGCGAATATGGCGTATTATACAGGCTTGGTAAGCGGTGACGGAGAGGGTCATTTCTTTCCGCAGGGAACTTTGACGCGTCAGGAAATGTGTAAGATAATGACAAGTCTGTTGGATTCGGCAGGGGTACTCAGCCCGTATTTTCCGTCGGAGAATGTGTTCACGGATGTAAAGGATGCGGACGATATTGACTATTGGGCAAAGAATCACGTTGCGTTTATGCTTGACAATCATCTTATGGCAGGCGATGGCGATACGGGTATGTTCAGACCCAAAGACCCCGTAACCCGTGAAGAGGCGGCGATTATCGCATATCGCTGCTATATATTATACGGAAAGAATTATGAGGGCCAAATCAAGACTACATTGCGCAGCACAAGCGATGCAAACGGAAAACAGATTCAAACACTTATAAAAACAATTGTTTTGCCGAACGGAGCAACGGTGGCATTGCGCTATGCGTCAAATCCCGATGCGGCAACCGATGATACTCCGTGGGTAGGCAGCACGGTAACCGCACCGAGCGGAACACCGTTACAGATTCCGGACAGCAGCGGACATTATAAGCTTAAAACATATACCGAAACCCTCGCCTCGGGCGAAGCTGCGGAAAAAGAGGCGCGTATCTTCCCCGACGGTGCGAAGTATACATCCAAAGAAGAGGCAGATGCACATATGTCAGAGGTTACGGTAAATGTATGGAAGCTTAACGAAGCGAACGAAAAGTATGCGGCAACATTGACATTCAGAATCAATTCGGTATTAAAAGATGACGTTGTGGCAATCTTTGATGAAATATTCAATTCGGATGATAAGCCGCCCATAAAGGACGCAACCGCGTATGCATGGCGTAATTCAATGGCGAGCGGACTTTATTCCGACCATAACTATGGTACGGTTATCGACCTTAACTATAACGAAAATTATACCGTATACGCAAACGGAACAACAATCGGAACGTTCTATGACCCGAACACATCGGTTTATTCGTTCCCGTCTGACGGAACAGTGGTACAAACCTTTGCCAAATACGGTTGGCTTTGGGGCGCAAACGCATGGATAAACGGTACGGTTGATTATATGCACTTTACCTATCTCGGAAAGTAAAGTACATCCAAGCCAATAATAACAAAAACCCCTTTCGGCGGATAAAACGCCGGAAGGGGTTTTGCATAATATAGTCGATTTACCGAACGTGACGAATAAAAGGGTATGCCGCATAGCATACCCCTTTGATAAATATTTTTTAAACTTAAAACGGATTTTTAATTTCTCTGCCGCCGTCACCGATTTCGGTGATATAGAACGATGCGGCATATCCTACCTTTTCGAGATATTCCGCGCCGACTTTTTCTATAAATTCGTCAACGCCGTCCTCTTTAACAAGACTTACCGTACAGCCGCCGAATCCTGCGCCTGTCATTCTCGAACCCAATACGCAATCGAGTTTTAACGCGCTGTCAACCAAAGTGTCAAGTTCGTCACAAGATACTTCGTATAAGTCACGTAAAGATTCGTGTGATGCAATCATCAGCTTTCCGAAAGCTTTCAAATCGCCTTTTTCCAAAACGTCAACGGATTTTAACACTCTGTCATCCTCCGAGATAACGTGGCAAACTCTGTTGTTTATGATTTCATCTTTGATAAGATGTTTGTTTGCCTCATATTCTTCGATTGAAATGTCACCGAGACACGTCTTGTCGGGCATCGCCGTCTTTAATATTTCAAGACCCGCTTCGCATTCCGAACGTCTTTCGTTATACTTGCTGTCGGCAAGAGAACGCTTTTTATTTGTGTTCGAAATAACAAGCTTATATCCGTCGAGCTTCATCGGTACAAGGCTGTATTCAAGGTTTTTGCAATTTAAGAAAATTACATGGTTCGCTTTGCCCATTGCCGATGCGAACTGATCCATTATGCCGCAATTCACGCCGATGTAATTATGCTCTGCGGTCTGGCTTATCTTTGCCATTTCGATATTGTCGATGTTTTCCGCACCGCCGAGCGATGCCATTGCGATTGCCGCCGATACCTCTATCGCTGCCGATGACGAAAGACCGCCGCCGTGAGGTGTTGTATCGTGAAAGAGCATATCCGCGCCGCAGATGTTATATCCTGCCTTGCGCAGCTCATCAAAGATACCGAACTGATAATTTCCCCATTTTAAGTCCTTGTATTTGTCAATCGTGTTGAGGTCACCCTCAACGACTCCGTCAAGGTCGGTTGCCTTCATACGTACGATGCTGTCGGTTCTTGGGCGCGCAATTATTGTTGTTGCCATAGTGAGTGCGGCAGGAAAAACATATCCGCCGTTATAGTCGGTGTGTTCACCGATGAGGTTTACTCTGCCGGGTGATGAAAATACACGGATTCCCTCATCACTGCCGCCGAAAACCTCTAAAAATTGTTTTTTAAGTTCGTTTAGCATTTGTTTGCCTCCTTTTAAATCTTGTAAAATTTTATTTGTTCTCGTTCATTTTTTCAAGAAATTTCTTGTGCGCCGCTCTTAATTCCTCGGCTTTTTCCTCGGGTGCGGTTGGGTTGCACGCCGCCCATGCGCCCGTTTCGCTCGATGCATTGAATTTTTGTTTGTCTGCCGCACGCATCGGCGGGAAGAATTCAATATGAAAATGCGAATAATCGCTGCAATCTTCGCCGTTGACCGGGTCTTGATGCATACACATCATATACGGGAATGGATAGTCAAACAGGCAATCGAGCATTCCGGCAGTTTCTTTGAGAATCTTTGCGAGATTGTCTTTTTGTCTTTCGTTGAATTGCGTTAAGTTGCCGATATGTTCTTTTGCGTAAATATACACGCCGTAAGGATAGTCGGTAAAAAACGGCAATATGGTAACGAAATCTTCGTTTTCAAAAATAACGCGCTGTTCAAAATTCCTTTCTTCCTTAATAATATCACAGTAAAGACAGCTGCCCGTATCGTGAAAATGCTGTTTTGATGACGCAAGCTCAACCTCGGGTTTTTTGGGAACATAGCTGTATCCGTAAATCTGTCCGTGCGGATGCGGCATTGTTACGCCGACAACATCACCGCGGTTTTCGAATATAAATATGTATTTTATTTTTTCATCTTTTGAAAGCTCGGCATAACGCTCTGTCCATAAATCAACCAATTCGCGGATGTGCGGAACGGGAAGCTCCGGCAGGGTCACAGTGTGCTCGGGCGAATAAAGAATGACTTCGCATTTTCCGTAAGACTCGCGCGTTTTAAAAAGATTTGTTGCAACGTCATCGGGCATCGGCGGATTCTGTGAAAGTGCCGGGAAGTCGTTGTCATACTTATAGACGCTAAAATGGTCGGGAACTTTACCCGAACCGGGACAGAACGGGCACCAGCCTTTCGGCATCTGCGGTCTGTTCTGTCTGTGTGATGCTATCATAACCCAATCTTGGGTCAGAGGGTTAAAACGTAATTCAGCCATTTAAAATCAATACCTTTCTTAAACTCTGTGTTAATCGGTATGACTCTTTTGTCCGGGCAAAAGCGCATACCGCTCATATTTTATTATATACTTTAAGTTTACCACATTCCTTCGATTCGTCAATATGAAATTATTGATTTTGCGTTGTAATATTATAACCTTTTTAAGAATTGTCGGGTTGGGCGGTTTTGGAATGCGGATTTTAATTAAAAATGCAAACGGACTTGCGGATATTGAAAAAATATACCCAATTGCGATATTTTTCGGAATATTGCGGAAAAACCCTTGACATATTAATGTTTAAGTGTTATAATGTGTATGTAACATAAAAGAATATCGGCCGAGAGTGAGGAAAACCTCACTCTTTTGATTTTGTGTACGGGATTTATGCGAATATATTTGATTCCGCATAAATCGGAACGGAGGAAAATATATGGCTTTTTCTAAAACCGAAAAAATTGCATATGATATTGCTGAACCGATTGCGAAAGAAAACGGATGCTTTATCTATGATGTTGAGTTTGTCAAAGAAGGAGGTCTTTACTTTCTCAGGATATATGCCGACCGAGACGGCGGCATTGATCTTGATGCTTGCGAGGTTATAAGCCGAGCCGTAAGTGAAAAACTGGATGAGGAAAATCCTATTTCGCAAAATTATTATCTTGAGGTATCATCGCCCGGGGTTGAGCGCAAGCTCAAAACGGCGGAGCATTTTAACCGTTATATCGGTGAAAAAATCGATATAGGTCTGTATAAGGCAATAAACGGCAGCAAATCTCTATGTGCGGTACTGAACGGATATGACGGCGAAAATATAATTGTTTCGGCAAACGGAGAGGAGCTTGTGGTTCCTCAAAAACAGACAACACAGGTTAGACTGCACTTTGACTTTTAACCGAGAAAAATATTTAAAAACAATAATTTATATATAAATACATTGTTTTGTGCAAAAGTTTTAATGAATTTAAGTAATTAAGACGCGCAATGCATATATTAATGAAAGGACAGATAGAAAAAATGAGTTCGGAATTTTTTGATTCACTTGAAATGATAGAGGCGGAAAAAGGCATAAGCCGCGACGTTGTACTCGATGCGCTGGAGAGTGCGTTAATATCGGCGTACAAAAAGCACTTTGGTGCGGTGCATGACATAAGCGTTGTGTTTGATGAAGAATCGGGCGCAATCAGAACTATCGCACACAAAAAGGTAGTTGAAGAAGTGCTGGACAGAGAAACCGAGATTTCTTTGGAGGATGCGAGAAAGGTATCGGGTAAGTATGACATTGGCGATACGGTCGAAATTGAGGTAACCCCGGCTTCGTTCGGAAGAATCGCGGCACAGACTGCGCGCCAGGTTGTCCTTCAGCGTATTCATGAGGCTGAACGTGAAAAGATGGTAAGCGAATATTCGGATCGCGAAAACGATATAGCAACAGCGGTTGTAAGAAGAATCGAACGCCGCAACGTAATGCTTGAAATCGACGGTACAGAGTCGGTTCTTATGCCGAACGAACAGGTTCGCGCCGACAGATATAAGGTCGGTGAACGCTATAAGGTTTTTGTAATAGAGGTTGCAAACTCTGTGCGCGGCGTACATCTCGTTGTGTCGCGTTCGCATCCCGGGTTGGTGCGCAGGCTGTTTGAACTTGAAGTTCCTGAGATTGCTCAGGGAATCATAGAGGTAAAAGCCCTCTCGCGTGAGGCAGGCTCGCGCAGTAAAATCGCGGTACACTCAACCCTTGAAAACGTTGACCCGGTAGGAACCTGTATCGGACCGAAAGGAATGCGTGTTCAGGCGGTTATAGATGAACTCAGAGGCGAAAAGATTGACATTATAAAGTACAGCGAAAACCCGGCGGAATACGTTTCGAATGCACTCAGCCCGGCAGAGGTTCTCACGATAGATGTTGACAGCGATAAAAAGATTTGCAGCGTTACCGTTCCCGAAGACCAGTTGTCATTGGCAATAGGCAAAGAGGGACAGAACGTTCGTCTTGCCGCAAGACTCACCGGGTGGAAGATTGATATTTCCACAGGCGTTAAAGCGGAACAGCAGGCCCTGCCCGTTCCGGAGGATTTGGAAAAGTATAACGATGTTCAGGATGAATCCGCGGAGGAAATCGTTGAATAATGGCTGTTGAGAGAATGTGCGCGGTGTGCAGACAAAAACGCGAAAAGAGCGAACTTTTGCGTATCGCCAAAAACGCGGACGGCAGGATAGAATTGGATAACGGCGTCGGGCGTTCGGGCAGGGGAATGTATATTTGCCGCGACGGCGATTGCATCAAAAATGCCGAAAAGCGGCGTGCGGTCGAGAGGTCGTTCAAAACCTCGGGCGACGAGGTAAAAAAGATATACGCCGAGTTGGCGGAATTTGACCCGAACGCTTAGTTTAAAATTAAGAACGGTGATGAATGTTGAAAAACAATAACGCAAGCAAAGCTTTTTTCGGAATGCTTTCGCTTTGTATGAAAGCCGGCCGTTTGGCGGTCGGAGAGGCAAAGTCCGAGGATACGGTGCGGTCGGGCGGCGCAAAGCTGATAATATTATCGGCGGACGCGTCCGACAACACAAAAAAGAAGTTTTCAAATATGGCGGAATTCCGCTCTGTTCCGATAATCTTTGTCGGCGACCGTGATGAAATCGGTCACAGTATAGGGCGGCGGTTTGCGGTTTCGTGCTGTGTGACCGATGACGGATTTGCAAAAAGGCTTAAAAGCCTTGCGGAGGATATGTGAGAAATTTCAAACGGACGGTTTTGATGGAAAGGATGATAACAGATGGAAAAAATCAGAGGATATGAATTGTCAAAGGCCTTTGGGATTCCGAGTAAGGAAATAGTAAAGGTTCTTCATGACTATAACGTGTCGGACAAAAATCATATGAGTGCGCTCAGCGAGTATGAGTTGGACGTAATCTTTGAATACTATACACAAAAGAATCAGGTTGCGGATTTTTCTATGTATGATAATGCGAATAATCCGCAGAAACAAGAAACCGAAACAACCGAGAACGAAAATGAAGAGGTTGAAAATACGGTTGTTGAGGTAACGAGAAAGGTAAGAACCGTTGATACCCGTGTGAACACGGTTGATCTTGACCGTATAGACGATGAAAAGATAGAAGAGCTTATCCCCGATAATGTTAAACAGGGAACAAAGAAACAAAAGATAAACCAAAAGAAAAAACAAAAGCAGCAGGGTGTAAAAACGGGCGGAGCAAAGCAAAAACCGACCGCAGAGGATATGCTCAAACGCAAAGAGAAAAAAGAAAAGAAAGAACAGAAAATACACGTTCTTATCCCCGATGAGATAACGGTGGGACAGCTTGCTGAGAGAATGAGACGCCCTGCAACCGAGGTAATAAAAAAGCTTATGCTTCTCGGTATTATGGCATCCGTGAATGAAACAATTGACTTTGATACCGCATCGCTGATAGTCGAAGAAATGGGCGGAACATTCGAAAAAGAGGTTATTCTCACCGCCGAAGATGTGCTTTTTAATGACGAACCCGATACAGAGGAACAGCTCAAACCGCGTTCGCCGGTTGTTGTTGTTATGGGTCATGTTGACCACGGTAAGACTTCGCTTTTGGACACAATAAGAAATACCAATGTAACCGACGGCGAGTTCGGCGGTATTACTCAGCACATAGGTGCGCACCGTGTCAGAGTCGGCGACAGAAAGATAACCTTCCTTGATACACCGGGTCACGAGGCGTTCACCGCAATGCGTGCAAGAGGTGCGATGGTTACGGATATAGCGATTCTGGTCGTTGCGGCGGATGATGGTATTATGCCCCAGACGATAGAGGCAATAAACCACGCAAAGGCTGCTGAGGTTTCAATTATCGTTGCGATAAACAAGATAGATAAAGAGGGTGCAAACCCCGATAAGGTTAAGCAAGAGCTTACCGAACACGGGCTTGTTCCCGAGGAATGGGGCGGCGACACAATCTGTGTTGAGGTTTCCGCAAAGAAAGGCACAAACATTGACGAGTTGCTCGAAATGGTGCTTTTGGTTGCCGATATGCGTGAGCTTAAAGCTAACCCCGACCGTGCGGCAAGAGGTACGGTTATAGAATCAAAGCTTGATAAGGGCAGAGGTCCGGTTGCAACCGTATTGGTTCAGAATGGAACGCTCAGGGTCGGCGATATAGTTGTTGCCGGTACGGCGGTAGGTCACGTTCGTGCGATGAATGACGATAAGGGTCGTTCGGTCAAAAAAGCCGGGCCGTCCATTCCGGTCGAAATACTCGGTCTTTCCGAAGTCCCCGAGGGCGGCGATTTGTTCTATGCGGTTGACGATGAGCGCAAGGCGCGTGAAGTTGTTGAAAACAGAAAGTTTAAAGAGAAACAAAGCAGACAGCAAAAAGCGGCGGCAATTTCGCTCGACAACCTTTTTGAACATATAGAAGAAGGCAAGATTAAAGACCTTAACATAATCGTAAAAGCCGATGTACAGGGAAGCGTTGAGGCTGTTACACAGTCATTGACGAGAATTTCGAATGATGAGGTTCGCGTAAACGTAATTCACGGTGCGGTCGGTGCGGTTACCGAATCCGATGTAATGCTTGCATCGGCATCGGGGGCGATTATTGTCGGATTTAACGTTCGCCCGACCCCGGGCGCGGTTACTTCGGCAGAGAACGCAGAGGTTGACATTCGCCTGTATCGCGTAATTTATGACGCGATTGAGGATATAGAAAAAGCCCTCAAAGGTATGCTCGAACCCACTTTCAGAGAGGCAATTATCGGTCACGCCGAAATCAGAACGACATTCCGTGTTTCGGGTGTCGGCACAATCGGCGGTGCGTATGTTACGGACGGAAAGATTCAGCGTAACAGCAAGGTTCGTGTTGTTCGTGACGGAATCGTTATTCATGAGGGTGAGTTAGGCTCGCTCAAACGTTTCAAGGATGACGCAAAGGAAGTAAATTCGGGATACGAGTGCGGTCTCAGCATCGATAAGTTCAACGATATTAAAGACGGCGATGTGGTTGAGGCATATGTTATGGAACAGGTAGAGGTTGACTAAAATATATTCAATAAGGGACTAAAAGTCCCGTCACTGAAAAAATTAAGCGGAACCCGTCGCCTACAGAGGCGGGGGGACATCTTAATTTAGTTATTAAGACGTATATTACAGGAGGAAGCGCATTATGGCAGGTGGCAACAGAACCGACAGGATTTCAGAGGAAGTACGGCGTGAATTGAGTGCGGTTATCCGCGAGCTTAAAGACCCGAGAATTCCTATGATGACAACGGTTGTACAAGTCAGAGTAACAAAAGATTTAAAGTTTGCAAAAGCGTATATAAGCGTTTTCGGCGATGAAAAAGCGCATAAGGACGCGATGGCGGCGCTGCACAGCGCAAGCGGATTCATCAGACGTGAAATAGGAAGCAGGCTCAATTTGAGAAACACGCCCGAATTTACGTTTGTTGAGGATGATTCGATTGAATACGGTGCGCATATAAACGAAATACTAAAAAAGCTTTAATGACGGTATTGTACAGCTGAGATAAATCGGGTGATTTTATGTTTGAAAAAATAATTGAAAAGTTAAATAAAGCCGAGAGCGTCGGAATAGCGGTTCACATTAACCCCGACGGCGACGCGCTCGGCAGCGCGTTTTCTTTAAAAAACGTTCTTGAATCAATGAATAAAACGGCGAATGTATATTTTTGCGGCGGGGTGGAATCCTGTCTTAAAGAAATTTTCGGAATAGATGAGGACTATGTTCAAGACCCAAAGATTTTTAAAGAAAGCGATATGCTGATTGCGCTTGACTGTGCCGATTTAAAAAGATTGGGCAAGTGGAGCGAAATTTTTGATATGCATTCAAATACGGCGGCGGTTGACCACCATATAACCCATATCGAATATGCGGATGACACGGTTGTTCAAGAGATTTCATCGACCTGTGAGCTTATATACGGTATGTATAAAGAAATGGGTATAAAGCTTTCGCTTAAAGCGGCAGAGTATCTCTATATCGGCATTATGACCGATACGGGCAGCTTTAAATATTCGTCTGCTGACGGAAACACTCACCGTGCCGCGGCAGAGCTTATAGATATGGGTGTTGATTTCGCAGGGCTGTCAAAGCGCATCTTTGATACAAAATCAAAGGGATATTTTTCACTTTATGCATATGCGATAAACTCACTTAAATTCAGCAAAGACGGAAAAATAGCAATTCTGCGGCTGTCGGAAAACGACTTTGAGAGATTCGGCACAAGCGAATCCGAGGCATCGGCAATCGTGGCTTTGCCGAGTAAGACAGAGGGTGTAAAAGCAGGTGTTTATATTCGTGACCGCGGCTCGGAATGCAAGGTGAGTCTGCGCTCATCGGGCGATGTTGATGTTGCTCGGATTGCGGCGGAATTCGGCGGCGGCGGACACGTCTGTGCGGCAGGATATTCGGTTTCACCGGCAGAGATTGACGAGAATACAAAATCGCTTATAAAACGAATTAACGAACAGCTTTGAGAGGGGAATTTTGATTGACTATGAACGAAAAAACGGCAATAAAAACAAACCTGAACGGAATAGTTAATGTGAATAAACCTCTCGGAATCACTTCGCACGATGTGGTTTATAGGTTGAGAAAGATTTTAAACATTAAAAAAATCGGACATACGGGTACACTCGACCCCGATGCAAGCGGAGTCTTGCCGATGTGTGTCGGCAGGGCAACCAAGACGGCGGATATGCTGACGGCATCCGACAAACAATACATAGCCGAGGTGACGATGGGAACGGCAACAGATACCCTTGACGCATCGGGAACGGTTACCGATACGGCGGATGTAAACGTAACCGAAGCCGACATAAAAAAAGTTCTCAGCGAATTTATCGGGGATATAAAACAGATACCGCCGATGTATTCGGCGATAAAAATTGACGGAAAGCGGCTCTATACCCTTGCCCGTGACGGGGTTGAGGTCGAACGTGAGCCGAGAGATGTGCATATCGAAAAAATTGAATTAATCAAATATATGTCAAGCGATAATAAGTTTGTGATTAAAGTCGATTGTTCAAAAGGAACGTATATAAGAACCCTGTGTGATGATGTGGGAAGAAAGCTCGGGTGCTTTGCGCATATGTCGGCGCTTGAGAGAACCCGCTCGGGAAGGTTCGGCATCGAGGACGCATATACGTTGGATGAAATAGGCGAAATGGCAGAAAAAGGAGACTTTTCGTTTTTGACCCCGATAGATAAGGTGTTTGAGGAATTTCCAAAACTTATCATATCCAACCGAAAGGCGAGAATAATGTGCAACGGCACGAGAATTTCAACCCAGGGTACCGATGAGGGAATAACATATCGCGTGTATGATGAGGCAGGAAACTTCCTGACGATTTCACGCGCAGAGGGCGGTGTTCTCGTTATACTTAAAACATTTTATCAAAGTATAGAAAACGGCGGTGCGGACAAATGATGATTTACAGGCTTGACGGCGGCGCAAATGATTCGCTCGGCTGCGGCGCGGTCAAAAATACGGCGGTCGCATTGGGCAGGTTTGACGCAATCCACATCGGACATATGCGGATAATCAAAAAGACGGTTGAATATGCAAGGAAACACTCCCTTGCGGCGGCGGTGTTTATGTTCGACAACGACCCGACAGAGGTTATCCTCGGCAACAGCGTTCCGAATGTGACAAGCCGTGAAAAGCGAGAGGAAATTTTAAAAGACCTCGGCGTGGATATTATTATAGAAAAGAAATTTGACAGCGAGTTTATGCGGCTTTCGTGCAGAGAGTTCGTACAAAAATATCTGAATGATTTGCTCGGCGCGCGTTATGCGGCGGCAGGGTTTAATTATCGATTCGGAAAGGGCGGCGAGGGCGATGTTGAAACCCTTGCAAAGCTTTGCGGCGAATTCGGCATAACAACCGAAACGGTCGGCGAGGTTACACTCGGTGGAAAAACCGTTTCGAGTTCGAGAATCAGAGCCGCCGTTGCGGACGGTGATGTCGAGAGTGCGGCGCAAATGCTCGGCAGGTTTTTTTCGATAAGCGGAACGATTGTCAAAGGCAATCATATCGGCAAAAGTTTTGGCTTTGCAACGGCGAATATTCCCGTGCCCGATAACGGTATTGTGCCGAAAACGGGCGTATATATAAGTGTTGCAAAACTCGGCGGCAAAGAGTATTCGGCAATAACGAATGTCGGTTCAAGACCCACGGTCGGCGAGCCGAGGAAATGCATAGAAACGCATATTGACGGTGAGTTCGGTGACTTGTACGGCGAGAGAATAGAGGTTGAATTTTGTCGGTTTATACGAGAAATAAAAAATTTTAACAGCGTCAGCGAGCTTGCGGCACAGCTGACAACAGACAGAGAAAAATCAAGAGAATACTATAAAGAATTAAGTCATAAGGGAGGATTTATCCAATGAACAAAACAAAGTTAATTAAAGCGGCAAGTATCGCCGCGGCGGCTGCAATGCTGGTGGCTTTGCCGACCGGCTGCGGCAAGACGGCAACGACCGAGACTTCAAAGACGGTTCAATCCGATAACGGCGAGACCGATTTGGGCGGCGTATCGATTAAGACGGGACTTATAAATTATTATATATATACGACCGCCGTAAAAGAGGCGTACAGCAGTGGCTTTTCGGGTGACTATGCAAGCTTTGACTGGGAGCAAAAGGACGCAGACGGGGTAAGACTTGACGACAAAATCAAAAAAGCGGCATTCGAAGAAATGGCAACAAAACAGCTGTTGACCGAATTGGCGGAAAAGAACGGTGTGACTTTGACGGACGAAGAAATAAAACAGGGTCAAGACGGCATTGATGAGTTTGAAAAGTCAAACGGCAAAGACGCATTGCTTTCAAATATTGCGGCGATGGGTTTGTCGTCCGAAGAAGATTATCTCGAGCTGTATAAAATAATGATGCTGGACCAAAAGATAAAGACGGATTATGCGGCGAATCCCGATAAATATATCGAGGATGGGGTAAACCTCGAAGATTATTCAAGCGATAGCCGTGCCAGTGTAAAGCACGTTTTGATAAAGAATAAGGATTCAAAATTCAGCGACCCGAAAGCAACCGCTGAGGAAGTCTTAAAAAAGGCAAAAGCGGGCGAAGATTTTGACGCGCTTATGAAAGAATATAACGAGGATCCGGGCGAAACGGAAAGCGGATATACTTTCGGCAAGGGCGAAATGGTGAAAGAATTCGAGAATGCGGCGTTTGCCTTAAAATACAACGAAATCAGCGATATTGTTGAGACACAGTACGGTTATCACATAATAAAAAGAATAGCCGGAATGGCGGAGCTTGAAGGATATTTGTTGTCAAAGCTTGACAGCAAGGCAGAGGAAAAGGTTATGAAAGACGTATCCGTCAAAGATATTATGACGGATATAAGCGCGGCAATGGAAAAGTCAAAGGCGGCGGCAAGCAACACGAAAAATTCGGACGGCGCAAATGCGGCGGGCTGAAAATAAATAAACGGAGGATTATTAAAATGGCTGAAAACACAAAGGTAAATGTAGAAATGGAAAACGGCGAGAGCTTTATAATCGAGCTTATGCCGGAATATGCGCCCGAAACGGCGGAGAATTTTAAAGCTTTGGCAGAGGACGGATTTTATGACGGTGTTGTATTTCATCGCGTAATAGACGATTTTATGGCACAGGGCGGCGACCCGACGGGAACAGGTATGGGCGGAAGCGGCAAGAAGATAAAAGGCGAGTTTTTACAAAACGGCTTTCCTCAAAACACTCTTTCACATACAAGAGGGGTTGTATCAATGGCGCGTTCAGCAGACCCGAATTCGGCAAGCAGCCAGTTCTTTATATGCTATGGCGATTGTACGTTTCTTGATGGTCAGTACGCGGCTTTCGGAAAGGTTATTGACGGAATGGAAACGGTTGATAATTTCTTGAAAACAGAAAGACGCGGCCCTGAGGGCGGTACACCCGTTGAAGAAATAAAGATTAAAAAAATGACCGTACAATAACCGAAAAATATTATGCGGAACAAGCGAGTTTAGGCTTTGTCGGCTTTTGTAAAAAACGTTCGAAATTTACTTTATTTTGTTAATTTGTGCAGAATGTACAAAAAAGTATTGACAAGCCCTTGTTCATGTGATATAATTGGCATATGGTTAATATTTCAAAAGCAAAAAAATTTATCCAACATAGAATATTAACCTTAGATTCTTAGGAGGTATCAGTATGCAAGGAAAGGTAAAATGGTTTAACGCAGAAAAAGGATTTGGTTTTATCGAAACAGAGGAAGGTTCGGATGTATTTGTTCATTATTCTGCGATTGCCATGGACGGTTACAAAACCCTCGAAGAGGGCGCAGAGGTTGAATTTGACGTTGTTGACGGAGCAAAAGGACCTCAGGCAACGAATGTTACTCGTGTCTGAGCTTTAACAGATAACTTAAATTGACTTTTTTGTAATTTGCGGATAAAAGTGTTGTATCCGCAAACAGAAAACCGTGTCGGTTATAAATCGGCACGGTTTTTGGATGTTTGAACAATTCCCGGGAGAACAATTTCCGGTAAAAAAATCACAAAAAGTTCACAAATTATCAATAAAATAAACATTGACAATTAAAAATATGCGGTGTATAATATTAGTTGCATTTTGAGTACAGTAAACAAAATGCTACAATTTAACACAAATACGAATACATATGTTTTTGGGGGTGGTTTAAACGAAAACCGAACAGATACAAGAGATGCTGCTTGCGATTATGCCACAGTGGCACTATTGGTTCGCAAAGCCGTTTAAGCGGCTTTTGGATGACGGCGTAAGCCTTGAAATGTATTATTGCATACAGTTTTTGAGGTTGAATGGCGAAACAATGACGATGTCTGAGCTTGCGGCGACAACGGGTATGACGAAACAACAGATGACCAAAATCGTCAACAGGCTCATAGAACATAACTTTGTCGAGAGGGTCTCGGACCCTGATGACAGGCGTATAATACGCCTTAAAATTAAGGATAAAGCGGAGAGTTATATCAACCGTTTTCTCGACAGAGATGCGGCGTATTTCAAAGAATTTTTTGATGAGCTTGCGCCGAGTGACAGGGACGAGCTTGCACAGGCTCTTGCGACATTTCTGAGGATATTTAAAAGTCTTCCGCACAATGACATCGAAGGGCGCATTACCGAAGCAAAATGCGGCAAGTGTCATCACGGACACCGGAGAAAAGGCGGAGGGGAACCGAGAAAGGAAGATGATATATGATAAAGCATTTGATGAATTGTATAAGGGAATATAAAAAACCGACTATATACACGCTTGTGCTTATCGTGGGCGAAGCAATAATGGAAACAATAATTCCGTTTATTACCGCCGATTTGGTAAATAAAATCAGAATGGGTACGGATATGTCGGTTATACTCAAAACGGGATTGGTCTTGGTTATTATGGCGTGTCTATCGCTTGCGTGCGGAGGTCTTGCCGGGTTTACCTGTGCAAAGGCATCAACGGGTTTTGCCAAAAACCTGAGATCGGATATGTTTCGGCGAATTCAAAGCTATAGCTTTGAGAATATAGATAAATTTTCATCGGCATCTCTTGTAACACGTCTGACAACGGATGTCAGCAATGTGCAGATGGCATTTATGATGGTTATAAGAACTGCGGTCAGAAGTCCGCTTATGCTCATATTCTCGGTTGTTATGGCGTACATAATGGGCGGCTGGCTCGCGTCGGCATTCGTTGTGGTTGTACCCGTCCTCGGAATAGGACTTTGGCAAATCGGCAAAAAAGCCATGCCGGCGTTCCGCAGCGTGTTTAAAAAATATGACCGCCTTAACGAATCGGTCGAGGAAAACGTTCGCGGTATGCGCGTTGTAAAAGGCTTTTCGCGCGAGGATTATGAAAAACAAAAGTTTGCGTCTGCGGCGGATGATGTCTGTAATGATTTCACGCGCGCCGAGCGCATAGTGGCGTTTAATATGCCGCTTATGAACCTTTGTATGTATTTTAATACAGTCGTTATCCTTTGGTTCGGTTCGTGGCTTGCGATAAAAAGCGGCGGTTCAAGCATAGATGTAGGGCAGATTTCGGCAATGCTCACCTATGGCGTTCAAATTCTTATGTCGCTTATGATGTTGTCGATGATATATGTTATGATTACCATGTCGGCAGAGTCGGCAAAGCGTATAGTCGAGGTTCTTGACGAAACCCCGGCACTCGACGACCCCAAAGACCCGATAACAACGGTTGCGGACGGCTCGATTGATTTTGAAAACGTTAGTTTTAAATACAACGTCAATGCAAAACGGTATGCTCTGTCGGATATTAACCTGCATATAAAATCGGGAATGACGGTCGGAATCATCGGCGGAACGGGTTCGGGCAAGTCATCACTGGTTCAGCTCATTCCGAGATTGTATGACGTAACGGACGGCTGTATAAAAGTCGGCGGTGTTGACGTGCGGAGCTATCATATGGATTCGCTCAGACATGAGGTTGCGATGGTTCTTCAAAAGAACCTTTTGTTCTCGGGTACGATTGCCGAAAACCTTCGCTGGGGCAATGAGAATGCAACCGATGATGAACTCAAAGAGGCGTGCCGCCTTGCGTGCGCCGATGAGTTTATAGACACCTTCCCCGACGGCTATCGGACAAAGATAGAACAGGGCGGAACAAATGTTTCGGGCGGTCAGAAACAAAGGCTTTGTATTGCACGTGCATTGCTTAAAAAGCCTAAGATATTGATTTTGGATGATTCGACGAGTGCGGTTGATACAAAAACCGATGCAAAAATCAGAGCGGCGTTCAAACAGTATATACCCGAAACGACAAAGATTATTATTGCGCAGAGAATAGCCTCGGTGGAAAACGCAGATATGATTATCGTTATGAACAACGGTATGATAGCCGATGTCGGAACAAACGATGAGCTTATGCAGCGCAGCGAGATTTACAGAGAAGTATATGAACAGCAGACGAGAGGGGGCGAATCGGATGAGCGGTAAAACAGCAACAGCGGCAAAACCCGCCGCAGAGATGAAAAAGGGCGGCAGACCGAAAGCGTCAAAGGGCGTATTCGGCCGCGTCTTAAAACTTTTGTTCAAATTCTATCCCGTGCTTGTGCCGGTAACTATTTTTTGTATACTGTTTTCGGCTGCTGCGGCGGCGGTGCCGGATGTGTTTATTCAGAACGTAATAGCCGTTATCGATAAGTACAGCCCAACGGGCGACTGGTCGGCGGCAGGCGCAGAGCTTATGCCGAAAATGATTATTCTGATAGTGTTATATATATTGTCGCTTGCGGCAACAACGATTTATACTCAGTTTATGGCGTTTATAACACAGGGGTCGCTCAATAAAATGCGCAAATCTATGTTTAACGGAATGCAAAACCTTCCGATTAAATATTTTGATACGAATAAGCACGGCGATATAATGAGCCATTATACAAACGATATTGATACCTTGCGCCAGCTCATATCACAGGCTTTGCCGTCACTGCTGCGTGCAGGGTCGGTGGTAATATGCGTATTTTTTGTAATGATATATTACAGCCTTTGGATGACATTGGTTTTGCTTTTGGGCGTTGCCGCGATGATGTTCGTGACCAAAAAGGTCGGCGGCGGTTCGGCGAAATACTTTTTGCGCCAGCAACAGTCGCTCGGGCGTGCTGAGGGCTTTGCGCAAGAGATGATGAACGGACAAAAAGTTATAAAAGTGTTTTCTCACGAGAGTGAGTGCGAGGATGAATTTGATGAGATAAACAATGCGCTTTGTGATGACAGTTGTCGCGCGAACGCATACGCAAACATTCTCGGTCCGATTATCGGAAACATAGGAAATGTTTTGTATGTCGTCGTTGCGGTTGCCGGCGGAATATTCCTTTTGACAAAGATTCCAAACGTAAGCATTTCGCGTGCCGCGCTTGATATAAGTATCGTTGTACCGTTTCTCAATATGACAAAACAGTTCACGGGTAACGTGAACCAGCTTTCACAGCAGATTAACGCGATAGTTATGGGTCTTGCCGGAGCGGAGAGAATATTTGAGCTTGTGGACGAAGAACCCGAGGCGGATAACGGATATGTTACCCTTGTTAATGTTGAAACGGATAAGAACGGAAACATCACCGAATCGTCAAAGCATACGGGTAAATGGGCGTGGAAGCACCCCCACGGCGACGGAACTCTGACTTATACCGAGCTCAATGGCGATGTTATGATGTCAGATGTAACGTTCGGATATGAAGAAGGAAAAGAAGTTTTGCATAACGTAAGCGTTTATGCAAAGCCGGGTCAAAAGGTTGCATTTGTCGGCGCAACGGGCGCAGGCAAGACGACCATAACCAATCTTATCAACAGATTTTATGATATTGCGGACGGAAAGATTCGTTATGACAATATTAACATAAACAAGATAAAGAAATCGGATTTGAGACAATCTCTCGGAATCGTCCTTCAGGAAACAAACCTGTTCACGGGAACGGTTATGGACAATATCAGATATGGGCGTCTTGACGCAACGGATGAGGAATGTAAACAAGCGGCAATCCTTGCCGGAGCGGATGATTTTATAACAAGACTTCCCAAAGGATATGACACCGAGCTTAACAATAACGGTTCTAACCTTTCACAGGGTCAAAGACAGCTTATTGCAATAGCAAGAGCCGCCGTTGCCGACCCGCCGGTTATGATTCTCGATGAGGCGACATCGTCTATCGATACCAGAACCGAGGCAATTGTACAGCGCGGTATGGATAAGCTTATGGAGGGCAGAACGGTATTTGTAATAGCGCACAGGCTTTCGACCGTTATGAACTCGGACGTTATTATGGTCTTAGACCACGGACGGATTATCGAAAAGGGCAGCCACGATGAGCTTATAGCCAAAAAAGGCACATATTATCGCCTTTACACAGGTGCGTTCGAACTTGAATAAGACGGCGTTTATGTATTTTGCAAACGCAATGAAAGGAACGATTGTATATTATGACAGAATTTAAAATTGCATTAAAACGTACAGCGGCGGTATTCGCCGCTGTCGGCGTGTTGACATCGGCGGCATACGCCGATGTCTTGGGAACGCATATATCCGCCGAGCAAGAGAGGATTGCACCTTATACCGATTATCATAAGAATGTTTTTAACGATTCGGACGTCGGGCATCAGACCGAGCATTATGTAGAGTATAAGCCAAACGGCGTGGTGCGCCCGATTGTTGCGAACGGTTGGAGCGCTTACGGAAAGCGCACCGTTTTGCAGGCGGCGGACGTTCTGCGCGATATGGGCTATAACCCTGCGGTCGGTATGAATGCGGATTTCTTTTCGTTTCAAACGGGTGTCCCGATGAGCAACACCGTGATAAACGGCAGGATTTTCACCGCGGATTCATCATGGATGCCGGGAATAGGATTTCGTTCTGACGGAACGGCGTTTTGTGCAACCTTTCCCATACACACGACAATTACACTGCCGAACGGCAGCGGTTTTGACGTTGAGTGTATAAACAAATATCGCCAGCCGTATGCGCTCTATCTCTTTAACCGTGATTTCGGTTCGGAAACACATTCACCCGGCAAGGGAACGGACGTTGTCTTGGCGAATGTTTCGGGTGATTTAAAGATTGGCGGCGAAATTACCGCAACCGTTGAGAGTATAGACGCTACAGACGGTTCATACGGAATCCCCGAGGGCAAGATGATATTGAGCGTATCGGCGGATGCGTCCGATGAACTCAAAGGCAGGCTTTCGGGGCTTGAAACAGGTCAGACAATCACCATATCAACAGTGGCATCAGAGAATGAAGAACTGTGGGAGAGCGCGGCAAATGCAATAGGCGCGCTCGGCGGCAAGCTGATTACGAACGGACAGCTCGACTATGAGGACGAGAGCGCCGCGCCGCGTTCGGCGGTGGGAATCAAGGCTGACGGAAGTATAATATATTATACTCTTGACGGCCGTCAAAGAGGGTATAGCTATGGCGCAAGAAAGTCAACGGTTGCGCGGCGGCTTTTGGAACTCGGCTGTGTCGAGGCGATAAGCCTTGATGGCGGCGGTTCAACGTCTTTTGCAATATCCGAACCCGACAGTGACGGTTTTAAGACGGTAAACTCACCGTCTGACGGCGCTTTGCGTGCCTGTGCAAACTTTTTGTTTTTAACCAAGCCGTACCCGAACGGAATACCGTTTGAGCTGACAATGTTAAACGGCGGAAGTTATATGCTGTCGGGAGGTTCGGTGACGGTTGCGGTCAGCGGCGCACGTGACAGCTCATATGCACAAACGGCAGTGCCGAGCGACATTGAATACAGCATAGAATATGACGCTCAAACCCCGGACGGCAGCGGAAAATCGTCCTATGTTGACGAAAACGGATATTTGACCGTTCACGGCAACGGCGATGTGTATGTGTCGGCAAAGAGCGGTGAAGCGGTCGGCGAAGCGGCGGTGACATCTGTTACCACACCCGATTATATAAAGCTTTATGATGCGGACTATGGCTATGAGATAAAAGAGCTGGCGATTGAGCCGGGAACAAAAGTGAATCTTACAGCGAAAAGTTCGTGGGACGGACACGAATTGATTTCGGATAACTCGTGTTATAAGTGGACGTTGGTAAGTGACGGCGCATCAATCGGCACACTTGACCAAAACGGAACATTTGTCGCGGCGGACAATGAAGGCGCAAAGGGTACTCTTGCGGTTAATGCCGGTATATGTTCGGTTGAAATACCCGTTGTCCTCAGCGGCAGCAATTCGGGTTCACACGATACATATCCCAAAATCAGCGGCGGTATAAATTCAAACAGCCTCAATGCAAGGATTGAGTTTGAAGGCGTTCAAAAGGATGATGTAAAGGTCAGCGTTGACGCAAAAGCGGTTGATTTTGAATTCAAAGACGGAACGGTAACATATAATCCTGCCGATGAAAGCTATCATCGGATATGCGTTGCTGTTGAAAAGGACGGGCGCAGCGCGTTTAGGATATTCGACAGCGGAAGGCTTTCGTCTGTCAGAAACACGTTTGAGGACACAATCACACATTGGGCACGTGATTATATATCTTATCTGACAAAGTGCGGAGTTGTCAAAGGCAGTCTTGAAGATGATAATGTAATTCTTTTTAACCCCGACAGAAGTATGAAAAGGGTTGAATTTGCAATAATGATGACAAACTATCTCGGAATCAATGCCGATGAGTATGCGGACGTGAACCTGCCGTTTACGGATAACGCGGATATTCCGTGGTGGGCGGAAAATAACGTAAAGGCGGTATATTCGCTCGGTCTTATGAAAGGGCAGCTCGGTCAGTTCGGAACGGCGTTCAATCCCAATGCCGACATAAACAGAATGGAATTTGCGATTTCGCTCAACAGACTTTTGCCGGCGGGACTGTATTCCGAGCCGATTACGGCGGCTGATGCCGATGAGATTCCGTTTTGGGCAGAGGAGAGTATGAAAACAGCCGTTGCACAGGGAATAATGAGCGGTTATCCCGACGGAACGCTGAAACCGTTCAAAAGTGTATCTCGTGCCGAGGCGGTAAAAATGGTCTATAACATATTCGGTATGTAAAAACCCAAATGAGCATTGCACAGCGTTGCAATGCTCATTTTGAATATATGCTCAGCTTGTAAAATCCTCCTCGAACGAGGCAAGAGCCTTTTTGTTCGAAAGACGTATACCGGCGGTAAGATTTTGCTTTTCGGCATCGGATATATCCTCAAGTCTGACCTTGAGGTTGTACAAAAACTCTTCTCTGCCGTCTTTGACGGCGTAAATGGCAAGTGCGTTGTCATTTATCCGCGCGATGTATCCGCCGCTGTCGGAGACGGCGGCGTTGTCATCGGATTTTGAGTCGCTTGCGGCTCTGACATCGGCGGCGGTCTCTGCGGTCGGTTCGGCGGTGCCGTGTTCGCCGCCTTGGCGTATATAGCCGTATAAAACATATGCCGCGATAACAACCGTCAAAAATACGCATACGCCCGCCATTATGTTCTTTAAAACTCTTTCTGTCATAAATTTTCGCCCTCTCATTTATATTTTTAATATATTTTGTGCTTTTTAACCAATTTTTACTCAATATATTGTGTTGATGCTTTCGTTGTAACACTAATTTAATGTATTATTAACATATATTGGTCTTTTCATACACGCATTTTTAGTCTATAATATAATAGAGTATAAATGCATATAAAAGGCGGTTATGTATCCGTAATAAATTACCGAAGAGGTGTATCTATGAAACATTATATAGGAAAGTTTATTAAAATTTTTTTGATTACATTATGCTTGTTTGCGATTGCGGTTGGGGTTGCGGTTGGCGGAGCAATTTTCGGCTATTGGGGCAATGTCGATGAAATCGATGTTGACAGCCTTACGCTTAATCAAAACTCAACAATCGTATATAAGGATTCGAAAACCAACCAAGAGGTTGAGCTTCAGAAAATAAATTCGGCGGAAAACCGCGAGTGGGTGAGTATACAAAATATTCCCGAGAACCTTCAAAAAGCGGTTATTTCAATCGAGGACGAGAGGTTTATGGAACACAAGGGTTATGACCTTCCGAGAACGGCAAAGGCAACTCTTACCTGGATAAAGAATAAGATTACGGGCAAGAGCGGCATATCTCTGGGCGGAAGTACCATAACTCAACAGCTCATCAAAAACGTGACGGGTGAGGATGACCAGACCCCGACAAGAAAGGTGCGCGAAATTTCAAGAGCGGTCGCCCTTGAAAAAAAGCTTGACAAAACACAGATTTTAGAGTTGTACTTAAATTGTATATATCTGTCGCACGGCTGTAACGGCGTAAGTACCGCCGCAAAGACTTATTTCGGAAAGGACGTGTCGCAACTCGACCTTGCGGAATGTGCGTCTATTGCCGGGATTACACAAAACCCTGCGGCTTTTGACCCGATAGAGAACCCCGAAAAGAACAAAGAAAGACAGATGCTTGTCCTCGGCAAGATGCTTGAACTCGGCTATATAAGTGAGGAGGAATACAGCACGGCATCGGTTGAAAAGCTTGCTGTTTCGGATCATTCTTCCGAAAACGAAAAAACAGCAAAAACCAATTCGTATTTTGTTGACCAGGTAATAAGTGATGTTACGCGCGACCTTCAGGCGGCAGGATATTCAAAAACGCTTGCCAATAAAATAGTATATTCGGGCGGCGTTAAAATCGAGGCGGCGTATAATCCCGAGATTCAAAAAATAGTAGAGGATTTTTATAAATCCGAAAAGAATTTCACGGGTAAGGGTATGCAGTCGGCAATCACCGTAATTGATGTAAAAACAGGTCAGATAGTCGGTATCGCGGGCGGAATCGGCGAAAAGACGGCGAGCCTTACGCTCAACCGCGCTTCGCAAAGCCCGAGACAGCCGGGCTCGACAATAAAGCCTATTGCGGCGTATGCCCCCGGAATAGAAACAAAGACAATATACCCGGGGTCGGTGTTTAACGATAAGGCGACCTCGTATAACGGCTGGGTTCCGAGAAACTATGATTACAGCTATCGCGGAATGGTCGATGCGCGAACCGCGCTCAGAAAGTCGCTTAACACGACCCCGGTCGAGATTATAAATAAGATGGGTCCCGAAAAGAGCTTTGAGTTTTTGAGCGAAAAATTCGGACTGACAACTTTGGTTAAAAGCCGTGATGTTGACGGCAAGATTTATACCGATGTCGGTCTGTCACAGCTCGCCCTCGGCGGTTTGACCGATGGTGCAACAACGGTCGATATGGCGGCGGCTTATGCGGCTTTTGCCAACGGAGGTTTTTATTATAAACCCTATACCTATACACAGGTAACGGACAAGGACGGAAATGTGATTTTGACATCAGAGCGTTCGGGCAATCCGATTCTTAAAGAATCTACCGCATACATTATGACACAGATGTTAAAAGAGGTTGTCGAAAGCGGCACGGGACGCGGAGCGTCAATATCGGGCGCGGCGTATACGGCGGGCAAAACGGGTACAACATCCGATAATAAGGACAGATGGTTCATAGGCTATACGCCCGAATACGTTGCGGCGATATGGTACGGATATGATATACCGAAAGAGATTAATATTTCGTCAAATCCGTGTATACCCGTGTTCACAAGTATAATGAATAAGGTTCAGAGAACGGTAAGCAGCTCAAAGGATCTGCAACAGCCGTCAAGCGTTACAAGAATAGGATATTGTGCGTATACGGGTATGAGGGCAACGTCAAGCTGTCCGTCATTGACATATTATTGTGATAAAGATAACCTGCCGGGGTATTGCAGCGGAAAGCATACAGGTTCGGCGGTGAGCGGCGAATCGGACAAAAAGAGAGATTCGTCAGACAGCGGTTCATCCTCGGAGAGAAGCTCATCGGGTACGTCATCAAATTCATCGAGGTCACAGTCATCGGCCGATGATTCCGATGAAGATTCGGGAGCGTCAACCGGCCGATCGAACGGCGGCACGCTGTCGGGAAGCAGGACCCAGGGCGGCGGAACATCAGGCTCGGACGGTGCAAACGGAACATCGGGAGGTTCTTCATCGGGAACCTCGTCCGGCGGCGGAACATCGGGCGGCGCGGCTTCAACGCGCGCACCGTCTTTGAGCGAATAAAAGAATTGCACATAAAGTGCAAAAAGGTTAGCTATATTTCTTAAATCGAATTAATCGGAGGTACGGGATATAAAGTGAAAAAATATGATAATTCAAGTATTTCGGCATTAAAAGGGGCTGACCGTGTGCGAAAGCGCCCGGCGGTAATATTCGGCTCTGACGGCGTTGAGGGCTGTGAACATTCGATGTTCGAGATACTGTCAAATTCAATAGATGAGGCAAGAGAGGGATTCGGCAGCACGATAACCGTGACGAGATATGCCGATATGTCAATCGAGGTCGAGGACTTCGGCAGGGGTATTCCCGTTGACTATAACGAAAAGGAAAAACGTTATAATTGGGAACTCGTATTCTGTGAGCTTTATGCCGGCGGAAAGTATAATAACAATGACGGCGGCGATTATGAATATTCGCTCGGTCTGAATGGATTGGGCGCTTGTGCGACACAGTACAGTTCGGAATATATGGATGTCGAAATCCTGCGTGACGGATTTAAATTTAACCTGCATTTCGAACACGGAAAAAATGTCGGCGGATTGGGAAAAACCGAGTTTCGCCACAGACATACCGGGACAAAAATTCATTGGAAGCCCGACTTGAAAGTTTTTACAAGCATAGATATACCCGTTGAAAATTATCATTCGGTATTAAAGCGTCAGGCGGTTGTAAATTCGGGCGTTAAGTTTATCTTTAAAAACGAGGTTTCAAAAGGACAATTCGAAGAAACGGAATATTTTTACGAAAACGGCATAGTCGATTATGTAAAAGAGCTGTCGGACGGAAAAGAAATGACGGCGGTTCATTATATTGAGGCAGAGAGAAAAGGCCGCGACCGCGCCGACCTCAAAGAGTATAAGGTCAAGATGAGCTTTGCGTTTTGTTTTAATAACGAAAATCATCAGATTGAATATTATCATAATTCAAGCTTTTTGGAACACGGCGGTGCACCCGACAAGGCGGTCAGAAATGCCTTTGTCTATGCGATTGACCAATATTTAAAGCAAAACGGAAAGTATACCAAAAACGAAAGCAAGATACAGTTTGCGGATGTTGCCGACAGCCTTTTGCTCGTCAGCAATTCTCTGTCAACGATGACGAGCTATGAGAACCAGACGAAAAAGGCTATTACCAATAAGTTCATCCAAGACGCGATGACAGAGTTTTTGCGCGAACAGCTCGGCGTATATTTTATCGAGAATAAAATGGACGCTGAAAAGCTTTGCGGTCAGGTTCTTGTCAACAAGCGCAGCCGCGAAAGCGCCGAGCGAACCAGAATAAATGTTAAGAAAAAGCTCGGCGGAAACATAGACATAACAAACCGCGTCAAAAAGTTTGTTGATTGCCGCAGCCGTGACACCGAACGCCGCGAATTATATATTGTCGAGGGTGATTCGGCGCTGGGCGCGTGTAAGCTCGGCCGTGACGGCGAGTTCCAGGCAATTATGCCTATCCGCGGAAAGATTTTGAACTGTCTCAAAGCCGAATACGACAAGATATTCAAAAGCGACGTTATTGTTGACCTGATGAAGGTTTTGGGCTGCGGCGTTGAGATTTCGACCAAGCATAACAAAGAATTGAATTCGTTCGATATAAATAACCTGCGGTGGAACAAGATTATCATATGTACCGATGCCGATGTTGACGGCTATCAGATACGAACGCTTGTCCTGACGATGATATATCGCCTTACGCCGAGCCTTATCGAAAAAGGATATGTCTATATTGCGGAATCTCCGCTTTATGAGATTTCATATAAAGACAAGAGCTATTTTGCGTTTGATGAGAACGAAAAGGCGGCAATAACACAAAAGCTTGACGGCAAAAAGTATATCATTCAGCGCAGCAAAGGTCTGGGTGAGAACCAGCCCGATATGATGTGGGAAACAACGATGAATCCCGAAACGCGCAGACTTATCAAAGTTACGCCCGATGAGGCAGAGAAAACACAGCAAATGTTTGACCTTTTGCTCGGTGATAACCTGTCGGGAAGAAAGGATTTTATCGCTACAGAGGGTTATAAGTTTATAGATCTGACGGACGTATCGTGAGTTGTTTTAATTAATAGGAGAGTTTCAAATGCCAAAAAAACCGATTATCGAAAATCAAATAATTACCGAAACATTGGAAAAAAACTATATGCCATATGCGATGAGCGTTATAATATCCCGTGCTATCCCTGAGATAGACGGGTTTAAGCCGTCGCACAGAAAGCTGCTTTATACCATGTATAAAATGGGCTTGCTGACCGGCAACAGAACCAAGTCGGCGAACATTGTCGGACAAACGATGAAGCTAAACCCTCACGGTGACCAGGCAATATACGAAACGATGGTCAGACTGACCGAGGGCAATGGCTCATTGCTCGTTCCGCTCGTTGATTCAAAGGGTAACTTCGGCCGTCAGTATTCAAGGGATATGGCATACGCCGCCGCACGTTACACCGAGGCGAGACTTGCAAAGGTATGTGCCGAGATATTCCGTGATATGGATAAAAACACGATAGATTTTGCCGATAACTATGACGGAACGCTCAAAGAACCGACGCTTTTGCCGACAACCTTTCCGAACATCCTTGCGAACCCGAATCAGGGTATTGCGGTCGGAATGGCATCGAATATATGCAGCTTTAACCTGCGTGAACTCTGTGATGCGACAATCGCCGTGATGAAAAATCCCGATGCCGATTTGTCGGATATAATGCCCGCGCCCGATTTTCCGGGCGGAGGTGAGCTTTTGTATGACCCGGATGAAATGCGCGAGATATACAAAACCGGCCGCGGCAGCTTTAAGGTTCGCGCAAAGTATGAGTATGACAAAAAGAATAAGTGTATCGAGATAAAAGAGATTCCGTATACCGCATCAGTCGAGGCTATTATAGAAAAAATAGTCGATTTGGTTAAAGGCGGCAAGATTAAAGAAATTTCGGATATTCGAGATGAAACCGACCTTCACGGACTCAAACTCACCATAGATTTAAAGCGTGGTGCAGACCCCGAAAAACTTATGGCAAGGCTGTTTAAATCGACACCGCTCGAGGACAGCTTCGGCTGTAACTTTAATATTCTTGTCGAGGGTTCGCCACTCGTTCTCGGTGTGAATGACATTCTTTGCGAATGGCTGAGATTCCGCCGCCGCTGCGTCGAACGCGGAATCGCATATGATATTGATAAAAAGAGCGATAAGCTGCACCTTCTTCAGGGGCTCGAAAAGATTTTACTCGATATTGACAAGGCGATAAAGATTGTCCGCGAAACGGAAGAGGACGCACAGGTCGTACCGAACCTTATGAAAGGCTTTGATATAACACAGATTCAGGCGGAATATGTCGCCGAGATAAAGCTGCGTAACTTGAACAAAGAATATATCTTAAAGCGGACAAAAGAGATAGACGAGCTTATAAAAGAGATTGATGATTTGCGCGCGACTTTGGCGAGTAAGACAAAGATAAATAAGATAATAGAAAAACAGTTAAAAGAGGTAAGCAAGAAATACGGAACGGACAGGCGCACAACAATTGTTTCGGCGGCGGACGTTATGACGGATGTCAATACCGAGGAGGAAATACCCGATTATCAAGTTAAACTTTTCCGCACGGCAGAGGGATATATCAAAAAGATTTCGCTGACCGCGCTGAGAACAAGCGGTGAGCAAAAGCTCAAAGAGGATGACTGCATAATCGAGGAGGTCGAAACATCAAATGCGGGCGAGGTAATATTCTTTGGCGGATGCAGCGCATATAAGATGAAGATAAATGACATTCCGGACGGAAAGGCGAGTCAGCTCGGCGAGTTTATTCCGAACCTTGTCGGGATGGAAGAAAAAGAGGATATTATAGGTATGGTTCTGCCGGGGGATTACAGCGCGGTGCTGTTGTTCTGTTTTGAGAACGGAAAGTGTGCAAAAGTTCCACTTGCGTCATATGCAACCAAGTCGAACCGACGATGCCTTAAAGGCGCATACAGCGACAAGTCACCGACGGTCGGAATGTTCTGTCTGACAGAAGATACGGATATTATGCTTATAAGCTCGGCGGAAAAAGTTTTGTGTGTAAATACAGAAAAAATTCCGCTTAAGACCACAAGGTCAACACAGGGCGTTGCCGTTATGACTTTGCGCAGGAATGCGGTGGTGAGCCGTGTTTGTCTTGCTGAGGACAGCGGCTTTGCCGAACCGAAAAAATACCGCCCGAGAAATATCCCGGCGGCAGGCTCGGCAATCAAGGATGCCGACAAGGGCATAGAACAAATGTCATTTATTTAAAAATATGTTTGCAAATTGTGCATAATAATAGTATAATAGATATATGCGAACGTATAATATACTGCGGCGCGGGATAATTCTTTATCGTGCGCCCGCTTTTTACGAAAGAGGGGAAGATTAAAGTGGAAACTTTTAATGTTGAACTGTCTAAAATTGTGAATAATATGAAACTCGATAAGCTTTATTATCCCGAACACGAGGTTATGATTTCGACCGCGGATTTAAACCGTCCGGGATTACAGATAACGGGATTTTTTGATTATTTTGACCCGCGACGAATACAGGTTTTCGGAATGGTCGAAAACACCTATCTCGCGACACTTACGTCCGAGGAACGCTATAACGTGCTGAGGGCGCTTTTTGAAAAAAAGGTTTCTGCCGTGGTTATGACGAGAAACGGCAATGCGACCCCCGAGATGATGAAGCTTGCCGAGGAATTTGATACTCCCGTTTTGAGAACGGCACAGGCGACATCATATTTTACGAGTACGCTCAATTCGTTTCTTAACGTTGAACTTGCGCCGAGAATAACACGTCACGGCGTTTTGGTTGAGGTCTATGGCCAGGGCGTGTTTATTATGGGCGAAAGCGGTGTCGGGAAGAGCGAAGCGGCGGTTGAGCTTATCAAAAGAGGTCATCGTCTTGTTGCTGATGACGCGGTTGAGATAAAAAAAGTTTCGTCAATATCGCTTGTCGGATATTCGCCCGATATAATCCGACACTTTATAGAGATTCGCGGTATCGGAATTGTCGATGTAAAGAACATATTCGGTATGGGCGCGGTTAAAGAGTCGGAAAAAATCGACCTTATCATTCATCTTAAAACGTGGGAACACGGAAAGCAGTATGACCGCTTGGGGTTGGTCGATGAATACACAAACATACTCGGACTCGATATTCCGTCATTGACGATACCGGTTCGCCCCGGCAGAAATCTTGCCGTTATTTTTGAGGTTGCGGCAATGAATAACCGCCAGAAACGTATGGGATATAACGCCGCCGAGGAATTGAACCGCCGTTTTGCCGAACATCTCGGCAATATGAGCGAAAATTAAATAACGGGGGATGAAACAGTTATGACAGTAAAGGTTGATACGCACACGCATACGCTGGCGAGTACGCACGCATTCGGAACAATTCTCGAAAACACCGCCGCGGCAAAAGAGATGGGTCTTGAAATGATTTGTATGACGGATCACACGCCCGCTCTTCCCGATGCGCCGCATATCTGGCATTTTAATACGTTAAAAAGGTTGCCGAGAGAGATAAACGGCGTTCGTGTTTTGAAAGGTGCAGAGGCGAATCTGCTCGATACAGAGGGGAATATAGACTTGCCGCAGTACCTTCAGGATGAACTCGAGATTATTGTTGCGTCCATTCACAAACCGATTTATATTTGGGATGACAAAACAAGCGTCACAAAAACATACCTCGGTGCAATCAAAAATCCAAACATTACCGTTTTGGGGCATACGGGCGACATACGTTTTCCGTATGATGTTGATACCGTTGCGGCTGCGGCGGCAGAGTATAACAAGTGTATCGAGATAAACAATAATTCCTGTAAGAATCCGCTGAATACGGATTTTTATCTCGAGATAATAAGGGCGTGCAAAAAATATAAAACTTTTGTGGCGGTGTCATCGGATTCGCATACGCCTTTTGAAGTGGGACATTTCGAATATGCTGCGGCACTTCTCGAAAAAGAGAATTTCCCCGAAGAACAGGTTGCGAATAGGGACGCGGCGCGTTTTACGGAATATTTAAAGAAATTGAAATAAAGAGCATCAAGGAGGGCTTTAAAGTTGATAACAAATGTGGTACTAAGGCTTATTGCCGAGGTTGTCGGACGTGCGGCGATTTCGGCAGACGAGCCGATGAGCAGGCATACGACCTTTCGGATAGGCGGTCCTGCGGATATATTGATAGAGCCGCCCGATACACAGCGGCTTGCGGCGGTGTTAAAGCTTATAAAACGCTTTAACATTCCGTATTTTGTAATGGGAAACGGCTCGAACTTGCTTGTCGGCGACAAGGGAATCAGAGGAGCCGTGATAAAGATAGGGAACGGTATGTCCGAATGTGATACGGACGGAACACAAATAACGGCACAAAGCGGAATAAAGCTGTCGAGACTTGCGAATACTGCCTTGAAAAACGGACTTTGCGGATTGGAATTCGCATCGGGAATCCCCGGCACGCTCGGCGGCGCGGTCTTTATGAACGCAGGTGCATACGGCGGCGAGATGAAAGATGTCATATCACACGTCAAGTATGTTTCGTCAAAGGATTGTGAAATTCACACTCTTACGGTGCAGGAATGCTCTTTCGGATACAGAAAGAGCGCGTTTTCGGACGGCGATAAAATTGTTACCGAGGCGGTTTTGAATCTCGAAAACGGAGATATGGATGAGATAAAGGCAAGAATGGCAGAGCTTTCGGCAAAAAGAGCCGAGAAACAGCCGATTGACAAGCCGAGCGCAGGCAGCACGTTCAAACGCCCCGAGGGATATTTTGCCGGCACGCTCATTCAGGACGCAGGGCTTAAAGGATTGAGCATAGGCGGCGCAGAGGTTTCTCAAAAGCACGCGGGTTTTGTAATAAACAAGGGTGGTGCAACCGCCGCGGATGTGAGAGCGCTTATTGAAGAGGTTCAAAACAGAGTTATGATAAAATTCGGTGTGCATTTGGAACCCGAGGTTAAATTTGTCGGCGAATTTTAAAAACACCGTAAATGTATAACGGCGTAATATAAGCCGGAGGTGAATGATAAGATGAAATTTATTATTGTAACGGGATTGAGCGGAGCGGGGAAAACCCAGGTGGTAAAAGCTTTTGAGGATATGGGCGATTATTGCGTGGATAATATGCCGCCCGAATTGATACCCAAATTCGCAGAGATTTATCACAAGAGCGCAAAACCGGATGACTGTGTTGCGCTTGTGTGCGATATACGCGGCGGAGATATGTTCAGAAAGCTCTCGGGAAGCCTTGATGAGCTGTCCGAACTCGGATATGAATATGATATACTCTTTCTCGAGGCATCGGACGAGGTACTTATACGGCGGTATAAAGAAACGCGGCGCGTTCATCCCCTGTCGGGCGAAGGACGGCTTACGGACGGAATTCAAAGCGAAAGAAAGATGCTTGCCGCCGTAAAAGAAAAGGCAACCAAAATAATCGATACAACCTTGCTGACCGCGGCACAGCTCAGACGTCAGATTACGGCGATTTACGGCTCGGAATCAAAGTTCGGCGGAATGTTGGTTCACGTGATGTCGTTCGGATTTAAATACGGCTTGCCGCTTGACGCAGACTTGGTTTTTGATGTAAGGTTCTTGCCAAATCCGTTTTATATTCCCGAACTCAAAGAGCATACGGGGCTTGAGGTATGCATAAGAGATTATGTTATGGAATCCGATGACAGCCGTGAATTTTTGAATAAGCTTGCGGATATGATAAAATTTTTGATTCCGAGATATATAAAAGAAGGCAAGGCACAGCTTGTGATAGGAATAGGCTGTACCGGCGGTCATCACCGCAGCGTAACGATTGCGGAGGAACTCTATCGTGCCGTTGCCGCGGAATATAAAAATGTGATGATTTCGCACAGGGATATTAAAAAAGGAATATAAGTATTGAAATCGGGTGACGAAAAGTATGAAAACCGGAGGATTTAAACCCAAGGTGGTGGCAATAGGCGGCGGCACGGGTCTTTCAACAATGCTGAGGGGTCTTAAAGAATACACGCCGAACATTACCGCGGTTGTTACGGTCGCGGACGACGGCGGCGGCAGCGGACAGCTCCGTGATGAGCTTAAAATGCTGCCCCCGGGGGATATTCGAAACTGTATTCTTGCGCTGTCGGAAACAGAGCCGATAATGGAAAAGCTAATCAGATACAGATTTGACGCGGGAAGCCTTAAAGGACAAAGCTTCGGCAATCTTTTTCTTGCGGCAATGAACGGAATGTACGGCGGCGACTTTGTTGCGGCGGTCAAAAGCGTAAGCGATGTTTTAAAGGTAACGGGAACGGTTCTGCCCGTTACGGATTGTGATACAGAGCTTGTGGCAACCCTCGCCGACGGCAGAGAGGTTGTCGGTGAATCGAATATAGGTAAAGCGATTATTGATTTCAACAGCAGAATATCAAGGGTCAGACTGCGCGCCAAGAACGGCGGCAAAATCAGACTTTTGCCCGATATAAGAGAAAAGCTTGCCGAGGCGGACATAATAACAATCGGACCGGGAAGCCTTTATACAAGTATTCTGTCAACGCTTGCGGCGGATGACCTTGCCGATGCAATATCGGCGGCGGACGCGCCGACGGTTTATATAAACAATATAATGACTCAGCACGGCGAAACGGACGGATACACCGCGTTTGACCATGCCGCGGCGATTACCGCGCATACCTGTGTTGATTTTATCGACTATTGTATAGTAAATTCAAAGCGGATAGATACGCCTATTCTCAAAAATTATGCCGAGGAAGAATCGGCCGAGGTAATTTTGGATGAGGAGAGGTTTAAAAACAGAGGAATAAAACTGATAAAGCGCAATATTGCTGCGCTTATCGACGATAAATATATAAGACACAATCCGACCGCGCTTGCCGAGGCGATAATGGATATTGCGAATATAGAAAGACGGCGCGGCGTGAATATAAGCGAAGAGGGCGTGGTTCTTTATGAACCCAACCGAAAGAAGAACCGCGGCTGAGAGGTGACGGCGATGAAATCTTTTTCGGAACGGACAAAATCCGAACTTTTTAAATATGAAAACACAAGCAGCTGTTGTGATATGGCTGAATTTGCCGGGATGCTTTTGCTCGGCTGTGTGATAAGCAAAAACGAAATTAAGTTTATAACCGAAAATCCAGAGGTTGGCAGCAAGTTTTCGGCTTTGTGCAAAAAGCTCGGCTACTCGGCGGAGGATGCAGGGGCAAAAAATGCGGTGAGGTGCGTTATACAAATAACCGAACCGACCTGTTTAAAACGGATATTTGATGAATTTGAACTCAGAGATGTTGAAACAGGTGTGATACGTTATCGCATTTCGGATGCAATTGTGGCGGATGAGTGCTGTCGCCGTGCCTTTGTCAGGGGTGCGTTTATGGGCGGCGGAACGGTCATTGACCCCAAGAAAAATTATAATCTTGAAATAATCACGCCGTATATGGGGTTGAGCCAAAACCTGATAAAGCTGTTTTCGGAATGTGGCTTTGTGTTCAAGACCGTTATGCGAAAATCCAAATATGTCCTGTATTTAAAAAACGGCGAAGCAATACAGGATTTTTTGTCATACATAGGCGCATACGGCGCACAAATGGAGCTTATCAATATTATGATTGAAAAAGAAATACGAAACGATGTTGTGCGTTCTGTCAACAGCGAATCAGCAAACCTTGATAAGACCATTGTGGCGGCGGTAAGACAGATACAGGCGATAAATATAATAGATGAAAAACTTGGAATAGACGAGCTTCCCGAGGATTTGCGCGAGATTGCAAAGCTGCGCCTTGAAAACAGCGCAATAAGCCTTGGCGAACTCGGAAAGAGGCTGAATCCGCCGCTCGGCAAGTCGGGCGTGAATCACAGGCTTAAAAAAATCGAAGAGATAGCGAAAAGACTTAAAGATGCCTGAAAATAATACGAAAGACAGAGGTGATAAGAATGAGCTTTGTACATCTTCATACGCACACGGCGTACAGTTTGCTCGATGGCGAAGGTACGATACCGAAACTGATAGAGAGGGCGAAAGAACTCGGACAGACGGCAATGGCGATAACCGACCACGGAAATATGTACGGCGTAATAGATTTTTACGAATGTGCCAAACAAAACGGCATAAAGCCGATACTCGGCTGTGAAGTTTATGTTGCGGCACGATCGAGATTCGATAAGGTTCACGACCTCGATTCGCAAAGCTGTCACCTTATTTTGCTTGCCGAAAACGATGTCGGTTATCATAACTTGATGAAGCTCGTATCGGCAGGGTTTATAGAGGGTTTTTATTATCGGCCGAGAATAGATATGGATATTCTGCGCGAACACAACGAGGGAATAATCGCGCTTAGCGCGTGTATGTCGGGCGTGTTGTCGCGCCAGCTGTTATCGGGAAATTATGATGAGGCAAAACGCCGTGCGCAAGAGTTTTTGGATATATTCGGACGCGACAGGTATTTCATCGAGATTCAGGACCACGGAATTTTTGAACAGAAAAAGCTCAACCGTGACCTTATTTCGATTGCGCGTGAGCTGAATATTGATATAGTGGCAACAAATGATATACATTATACGCTCAAAAGAGATGCCGAATACCAAGATGTTCTTATGTGTATTCAGATGGGGAAGACGGTCGATGACGAGGACAGAATGAAGATGGATTGTGACCAACTTTATCTCAAATCCGAGGAAGAAATGACTGAACTTTTTTCGTATATTCCCGAGGCGCTGGAAAACACTCAAAAAATTGCGGACAGATGCAATGTCGAGATTGAATTTGGAAAGTTCCACCTTCCCAAATTCGAGATTCCGAACGGACTTACGGCATACGAATATCTTAAACAGCTTGTTGACCGCGGAATGCGTGAACGTTATCCGAATGCCGATGAAAGCGTTGTTTCGAGAATGCAATATGAACTTGATACAATTTCGCAAATGGGATATATTGATTACTTTTTGATAGTGTGGGATTTTATTCACTATGCAAAGAGTCACGGAATCCCGGTCGGCCCGGGCAGGGGTTCGGCGGCAGGCAGCGTGGTTGCGTACTGTCTGCATATCACCGATGTTGACCCGATAAAGTACAGTCTTATATTCGAGAGGTTTTTGAACCCCGAGCGTGTAAGTATGCCTGATATTGATATTGATTTTTGCTATGTTCGCCGCGGCGAAGTAATAGATTACGTAAATCGCAAATACGGCTCGGATAACGTTGCTCAAATAGTGACGTTCGGAACAATGGCGGCGCGGCTCGCCATACGCGATGTCGGGCGCGCACTGAATATTCCTTACGGCAGGGTTGACGAGGTTGCAAAGCAAGTGCCGAACGAGCTTAAAATGACAATAAAAAAGGCGTTGACGGTGAACTATAAGCTAAAGGAATTATATGATTCGTCGGCAGAGATTAAAAAGCTTATTGATACTGCGATTGAGTTAGAGGGCTTGCCGCGGCACACATCGACGCACGCCGCCGGGGTTGTTATAACAAGCGGCGGAATAGGAAATTTCGTACCTCTGCAAAAAAACGATGATGTCATCACGACCCAGTTCACAATGACAACGATAGAGCGGCTCGGTTTGTTAAAAATGGACTTTTTGGGTCTGCGTACGCTTACCGTTATTCAAGATGCGGTTATGCATATAAAACAGGCGCACGGTGCGGATGTCAATATCGAAAATTTGGATATGGACGATGCCGCCGTGTATGAGATGATTTCACGGGGCGAAACAGACGGCGTATTCCAGCTCGAAAGCGGCGGTATGAAACAGTTTATGAAAGAACTTAAACCGACCTCAATAGAGGATATAATCGCCGGAATTTCGCTGTACCGACCCGGCCCGATGGATTCCATACCGATGTATGTTGCCAACAAAAACAATCCGTCAATGGTAAAGTATAAGCATCCGATGCTTGAACATATTTTGAATATGACGTACGGGTGTATCGTGTACCAAGAACAGGTTATGCAGATTGTGCGTGAGCTTGGCGGATATTCGCTCGGACGTGCGGATTTGGTGCGCCGTGCAATGTCAAAGAAAAAGGCGGACGTTATGCAAAAAGAGCGTCAAAACTTTATCTATGGCACAGACGAGGGCGGCGTTCACGTTGACGGAGCGGTGGCGAGAGGTATTGACGAAAAGACGGCTGCGTCAATTTTTGACGAGATGATGGACTTTGCGTCATATGCGTTTAACAAGTCGCACGCGGCGGCATATGCGGTGGTGGCGTACAGAACGGCATGGCTTAAATGTCACTATCCGGTTGAGTTCTTTGCGGCTTTGCTTACATCATTTATCGATAACGCGTCTAAAATTTCAAAATATATCGAGGTGGTAAAGCGTCTGGGAATAGAGATGCTGCCGCCGTCAATCAATAAAAGCGGAAAGGATTTTTCGGTTGATAACGGCTGTTTGAGATTCGGTCTTGCGGCGGTAAAGAATGTTGGCGGCGCGGTCGTTGACGAAATCGCCGCCGAACGTGAAACGGGCGGAGATTTTATCGGACTTACTGATTTTTGTAAGAGAATGGTTTCGCGAAAGATGAACAAGCGTGTTGTCGAAAGTCTTATAAAATGCGGCGCGTTTGATGAATTCGGATTAAAACGCGCACAGCTCTTCCGCGCATACGAAAGAGTTATGGACGATGCGCAATACGCGGCGAAAAACACGATGCCGGGACAACTCGATATGTTTTCGATGATGAGCGGAGAGGCTGAAAGGAATGCCGATAACTTTGAGGATTGCAGAGAATTTCCCGAGACCGAGCTTCTCGCAATGGAAAAAGAGAGTATCGGAATGTACGTTTCGGGGCATCCTCTCGACAGCAAGGCTGCGGCGGTTCGCGCCGCGTCAACGGCAAGTATTTCTGATATTATCGAGAACGAGGACAAACGGTTTAATATCGGCTCTCAGGTGACGGTTTCGGGAATAATAACAAAGGTTCGCAACCAGCTCACCAAAAAAGGCGATATGATGCGCTATGTTGAGTTTGAGGATTTGACGGCGAGTATGGAGGTAATAATCTTTCCGGGTCAGCTCAGACGTTTTGCGGATATTGCCGTTGAGGGAAGCATAGTGACGATAAGCGGCAACCTCGACATATCCGATGATGCTCCGCCGAAATTAAGGCTTGAAGATATGCGTATGCTTGATGAAATGGCGCGCAGGAGAGCAAGGCTCTATTTGCGCCTTGATTCGACCGACACGGTTGTGCTGAACGAGGTAAAGCGAATATTAAAAGCCGAAAGCGGCGATGTTTCCGTTGTGATAAAATATTCGGATAACGGACAGGTTGTTGCTGCGCCGAAATCAATGATGGTCAAAAGGAATGACGAAAGAACAGAGATATTAAAAAAGCTGCTGGGTGACGAAAATGTGCGTTTGGTCGAGAAATAATTCGGAAATTCGGATGGTGTGATTATGGATAAAAAAAGTGAGTATAATATAATTGTCAAAGATACCGTAACATCAACAAATTCGGTTCTGAAAGAAATGGCGAAAGACGGCTGTCGCAAAAAGACGGTGCTTATCGCGAATTGTCAGACCCAAGGCAGGGGAAGGCTCGGAAGGAGCTTTTATTCGCCGCCCGACAGCGGTCTTTATATAAGCTTGCTTTTGCCGTATAATTCCGATTCGGAATATCACGTAACGCTTACCGCCGCGGCGGCGGTCGCGGTGAGCCGTGCGATAAAATCGACGGTGAACATCGACACAAAAATAAAGTGGGTCAATGACTTGTATGTCGGTGATAAAAAGGTCTGCGGTATACTTGCCGAGGCGGTGACAAATGCGCAAACGGGACGGCTCGACGCGGTTGTTTTGGGCATCGGAATAAACTGTACAACCGACAGCTTTCCGAGTGATGTAAAAAATGCGGCGGCGCTTTCGAAAAAAGGCGGCACGTTTCCAAAACGGCGGCTTGCCATGAATATAATAGATGAGGTTGAACGAATCTCGGACGGTGCGGATTTTATTGATGAATACAGGTCAAAGTCGATGGTCTTGCATAAACGGATAAAAATATTAAATACCGACAAAGAGGCATATGTAAAAGATATTGACAACAGCGGAGGGTTAGTGGTAGAATATGATAACGGAGAATCCGAGATTTTAAACACAGGTGAGATAAGTATAAGATTGACAAAAATTTAAAAGAAAAAGGAGAGGTAATAATGTTTAGAAATTTTATTGAAGACCGAGAGGAGTTTGAAAAATTGGAACGCCAAGGTAGCTTTTGGCGGTGTGCGGCGGCAATATCGGCGGTTGTTGCGGCTCTTGCGGCGATTTGCGCGCTTGCGACAAAGCTGCAAAATTTAAAGTATAAAGAAAAGCTGATTGAGCTTAGCGAACGGTTCCCGAATACTCCCGAACAAGAGGCGGAGCTTGAAGAAATACGCAAGCGTGAATGGGCGGCGGCTCATTCGCCCTCAAATCGCCGGACAACGGAAGAACGCCTGGCTGAAAATCGTGTGACGGAAGAAATGTAATAAAACAGCGACAATATGCCAAACGGGGCTGTTTGAATTGTTCAAACAGCCCCGTTTGTGTGTCATATTTTAAAGGTAAGATTGAGAATTTGAAAGCAAGATACAACATATTGTGCCTGTTCGTGGCTTGCTGTACAAATATAGTATATACCATTGGAAATGAATTGTCAATACTTATTTTAGAATATATAGAATTTTTTAACTTATAGGACATAAATCAAGGCGTGAAAAAGCAAAAAACGATTAAGCCGCAGGCGGCGGAAACGCGGTGCAAAGCGCGTTTGAAAATACAATTTATAAATTTTCAAAATATTTTGAAAAAAGTTGAAAAAAGTCTTGAAATTTTTCCCGATATATGATATACTAATATCTATCGGACAAAAACGGATGATGTTTTATTATATATCGAGGAATTGCGGATTGATATAATACA
Source organism: uncultured Eubacteriales bacterium (assembly GCA_900545865.1). Taxonomy (GTDB): domain Bacteria; phylum Bacillota; class Clostridia; order Monoglobales; family Monoglobaceae; genus UMGS1820. The sequence goes on along the minus strand of URAN01000007.1, from coordinate 15,175 downwards.
AACATTGTACATAACTTTAAATTATTATCTCGCAGATACGAGGAGGAAGTAAAAATGAATTTAGCTTTAACAATAATCCATGTGGTGATTTCGCTGGTACTGGTTGTGGTTGTTTTGATGCAGCACGGAAAGCAACAAGGTTTGTCGGGTGCAATTGCCGGCGGTGCGGAAACGTTCTTCGGAAAGAATAAAGGAAGAACCATTGACGCAATGCTCAAAAAGTTTACGGCTGTTTTGGCTGTTCTCTTTGTCGCAAGCTCAATCGCGCTTACGGTTATAAGCGTAAACCAAAACAAATCCACGGCAACCGAGTCACAACCGACAGAGCAGACCGGACAAGCCGAAAGTGCGGACGGCTCGGCGGCTCAGCAACAGGTATCTCTCGATGAGAACGGAAACCTTGTGGATGCTAACGGCAACGTTGTTATGACCGCAGACCAGGTTAAGCAACAGCAAGAGGCGGCGGCAAGCCAAGACGCGGCATCGGGTGATAACAATGCTGAAAATGCAACAGCCGAGAACACCAATAATGCCGATAATGCCGATGCGAATAATGCGGATTCACAGGATAAGCCTGCTGAATAAACATTTGTATAATTGACTTGAATAAGAGATTAAATGGGAACAGCGAATGTGTTGTTCCCATTATTCATATTTTAAAACAGATAGGCGGTATGAGAATATGAAAACAAACCGGAAAACGGATTCAAATACTGAAAACACCAAAAAGAGTGATGGCAAAATTACGCTCAAAAAGATAATAGGTCACTTTAAAACAATAACACGGCATCGGCATACCGTTATTGCGCACAGCCGCCTCGCAGGGATTTTGTTTCAGGGGCTGCGCCACGATTTATCAAAGTACAGCCCGACGGAATTTATCCCGGGCGCGAGGTTTTACTGCGGAGACAGGAGCCCGAACGAAGAGGAACGCGCACTTTACGGATATTCGGCGGCGTGGCTGCATCATAAAGGCAGAAACCGACATCATTTTGAATATTGGTCTGATTATAATGTAAAGACCAAGGAATTCGGACCTGTGCCGATGCCGCCAAAATATATCGCAGAAATGTTTTGTGACAGAGTTGCGGCGAGCAAGATTTATCAGGGCAAAAAGTATACGGATAAACATCCGCTTGAATATTTTATGAGATCAAAAGGCAGACGACCGATTGATCCGAATACATCGGATATGATCGAAGGACTGTTGAGAACACTTGCCGAGGACGGCGAGGATGCTGCTTTCGCCGCTGTCCGCAAGATGCTTAAAGAAAGCAAGAGCGCGAGGTGATTGCCTTATGATGGTAAGCGAAAAAGAATTTATGTTCAGACACAAATTTACCAAAGGTGCGGAAAACGAGAATTATCACTTGCATAACCACTCGAATTCGTATGAGATTCTTTTGTATATATGCGGTGATGCGGAATTCGTTGTCGAGGGCAGCCGTTATAAAATGTCACCGTATGACATAGTGATTGCATCGGATTTTGAAGTGCACCTTATGGACCACAAATCAAAAAAAGATTATGAACGGATAGTTATAAACGTTGATAAAAGCTTTTTTACCAATCACGGCTGTGAAAATTATAAAAAGGTTTTTATAGAACGTGTTCTGGGTGAAAATAATCTGATTCCTTATGAAACGGCAAAACAGGCGGGTCTGATTGACGCGCTGTTTCGAATCGAGGAATATTTGAGCGATTATGCGGATTTGGGTGTTGCGGCGAGCGCGGCGTTTACCGAATTTTTGTATATGCTCAATCGTGTCGGTATGACGGACACAAAAGAGGACAAGCCATATAAAAAGAATGAACAGATTAAATCCGTTATACTTTACATAAACGAACATTTGACCGAATCTTTATCATTGGATGTGATTTCGAATGAATTTTATATATCCAAAGGGCATCTGTGCCGAATTTTTAAGGCAAGCACGGGATATACGCTGAATAATTATATCGCGTATAAGCGCCTTTTGTACGCACGCGAGCTTGCGACAACGGGAATGTCGTGGACAAATGCAAGCATAGAGGCAGGGTTTGGAAATTATTCGAATTTTTATCGGACGTATGTACGCACTTTCGGCGTTCCGCCGAGAAAATCATAATTTAGGCATAAAAAAGCTCCCTCAAAACGGGAGCTTTTAAAATTGACGTATTCATTTCAAAACGAAAATATTTTGTCTTTATTTTGCATATTCAACGGCGCGCAATTCGCGGATAACGTTGACTTTAATCTGACCGGGATATTCCATCTCGTTTTCAATCTTTTTAACGATTTCCTTTGCCATCAAAATTGTCTCGTCATCGTTGACCGCATCCGATTTAACCATTATGCGGACTTCGCGGCCTGCTTGAATTGCAAATGACCTTTCAACGCCTTTGAAAGAATTTGCGATTTCTTCAAGGGTTTCGAGTCTCTTGATATAAGATTCGAGGTTTTCGCGTCTTGCGCCCGGTCTTGCGGCGGAAATTCCGTCGGCAGCCTGAATGAGACAAGCCTCGATTGTTTTCGGCTCAATATCGCCGTGGTGCGCCATAATGGCGTTGATAACCTTGTCGTTTTCTTTATATTTTTTGGCGATGTCGCCGCCGATAGTAACGTGAGAACCCTCAACCTCGTGGTCAACGGCTTTGCCTATATCGTGCAAAAGACCGGCTCTCTTGGCGAGAGTGACATCCGCACCGAGTTCGCCTGCCATAAGCCCGGCGATGTGCGCAACCTCAATCGAGTGCTGAAGAACATTTTGTCCGTAACTTGTTCTGTATTTAAGTCTGCCCAACAGACGAATAAGCTCGGGGTGAAGTCCGTGAACGTGTGTTTCAAACGACGCGCGTTCACCCTCTTGTTTAATAACGTTGTCAACCTCTTTGGTCGATTTTTCAACCATTTCTTCGATTCGGCCGGGGTGAATTCTGCCGTCCGTGATAAGCTTTTCGAGCGAACGGCGGGCGATTTCTCTGCGAACGGGGTCGAATCCCGAAAGAATAACCGCCTCGGGCGTATCGTCAATGATAAGGTCAACGCCCGTAAGGGTTTCAATCGTTCTGATGTTTCTTCCCTCACGGCCGATGATGCGGCCTTTCATTTCATCGTTTGGCAAGGGTACAACCGAAACGGTTGTTTCGGTAACGTGGTCCGCCGCACAGCGCTGAATCGCGCCGGTAATAATCTCTCTTGCCTTTTTCTCGGCGTCCTCTTTTGTTTGTTCCTCAATGTTCTTGATAAGAACAGCCTTTTCGTGAACCAAATCCTCTTCAACCTGTTTGAGCAAGTATTCCTTTGCCTGTAACTGGCTGAAATCGGCGATTTTTTCAAGCTGTGCCATTTGCAGCTTTTTAACTCTTTCGATTTCTTCCGAAATTTTTTCGGTATCAGCGAGTTTCTGTTGAATTTCTTCTTCTCGTTTTTCGATGTGCTGTGTCTTTTTATCTATTGTATCTTCTTTTTGCTGTACTCTTCTCTCTTGTCTTTGAATATCGTTTCTGCGTTCCTTGATTTCTCTGTCAAGCTCGTTTCTGAGCTTATGTATTTCTTCTTTTGCTTCGATTAATTTTTCTTTTTTAATATTGTTTGCATTCTTTTTTGATTCGCTTTCGGCACGCTCGAGAATACGCTTTGCCTCTTCTTCCGCGCTGCCTATCTTGCTTTCCGCAAATTTCTTTCTGTAATTATAGCCGTATTTGAACGAAAGAAACATACCTGCGATTGCAACAACAACCAAAATCAAACACACAATTATTCCTGTTGTCCCTATTTCCGACACCTCCTGTAAAATTTAATGACCTGAGTCAAGTTTTTTAACAGCATACGCTGTTGTGACATTATCGTATAACCGAATCCGTTCGCAAAACCGAATACGGTTTCCAATTATTAAAATCAAAGAATTGTAAAGCAATTTGTATAGCATTAACTTTTCATAGAAGCATACCCTTTAATTTTACTATCTTTACGACAAAAAGTCAAGTGTTTTTTTGGTTTTTAAACAAATTTTGAACATTTTGCAATATAAAAAAGCAAATACGGCTATTAAAGTATAAATCGATGGCGTTTAATCTCAAAATATCCGCGTGTTTTTTTAAAAAAAGTCTTGTTTATTTGAATTATTTATGGTATAATATAATTATATAATTATGCGCAAAAAGACATTTTTTACCGCACTTGTGATTAATGTCGGATTTTGATAAACAAGAGGAGTAAAAGGCTATGAGATTTTTATGTGAGCAAAAGGCGCTCAACGATGCCGTTAGTATGGTTTCGAGGGCGGCATCGGGTAAAAGCGTGCTTCCCGTATTGGAGGGCATATACATAAAAGCGGACGAAAAAGGGGAGATAACCCTTATCGGAAACGATATGGAAATCGGCATCGAGGCAACAATTGACGGAGAGGTAATGCAGAGCGGCGAAATAGTTATAAACGCCAAAATGCTCAGCGGAATCGTTCGCTCTCTCGGCGGCGACAGCGTAAGCATAGAGACAAACGAAAATAATCTTATGCTTATCAAAAGCGGCGGCGCGAAGTTCGAAATTGCCGGTATGCAAACCGATGAGTTCCCCGGATTACCGTTTGTTGACCCCGAATATTCGATAAGTATTCCGTCGGGAATCTTAAAGGATATGATAGACAAGACGGGTTTTGCCGTTTCAACACTCGACAGCAACCCAATACTTATGGGCTGTCTTTTAAAAATCGAAAAGAGCGGTCTTACAATGGTGGCGCTTGACGGCTTTCGTTTTGCAATGTGCAAGACCGATATGGAAAATGATTTTGATGAAAAGTCAATGATTATCCCCGAAAAATCGCTTAACGAACTCGGAAGGATTATCGGCGAGGATACAGAGGTTAAAATAAATGCCACATCGCGGAACGCAATCTTTATGTTTGATAACTGTAAGCTCGTTACGCGCCTTATCGAGGGAAATTATATAAATTATGAAAACGTCATCCCGACGGATTATAAGTTTGAGATGGTTATGGAAACGTCAAAGTTCCTCGAATCCATTCAAAGAGTGTCGCTTATCATAGTAAACGATAACGTTAAAAGCCCGGTTAAGTTTAACATTGCCGACGGGAATATCAATATATCCTGTTCGACGGCGGCAGGCAACGTTGATGACAATATTGCCGTTGATACAGGTGATGAATACCTTGAAATAGGATTCTATAACCGATATTTGTTAGAGGCACTCAGGGTGATAGACGATGAAACAGTCAAGGTAAGGTTCAACACCGACCGCACGCCTATGGTGCTTATGCCCGAGAGCGGCGACGAATATTTGTATATAATTTATCCGCTCAGACTTCATGCAGACTAATATGCGGCTGTTCGGCGGAAAGGGGGCGTGCCGATGAAAGCGCTGAAGCTCAGCCTTACGGATTTCAGAAATTATGAGAGACAGGATATAGAATTCGGTGACGGCGTAAATATTATTTTCGGTGATAACGCCCAGGGCAAGACGAATATATTAGAGGCGGTATATTTTTTCGCAATGGGAAAGTCGAATCGCGCAAGGCGCGACGCAGAGCTTATCCGTCACGGTGCGCCGCGAGCCGAGATTTCTCTTGAATTCGAGGATTCGGTTAAAACGAACTTGCTTACGGCGGAGATTTACAGAGACAAGCGAAAAAAGATTTCGATAAACGAAATTCCTATTCGCAAAAACAGCGAACTTGTCCGCAGATTTAATGTGGTGTATTTCGGCCCGGAATATTTAAGCCTTGTAAAAGACGGGCCGGCGATGCGGCGCAGAGGAATAGATATTTTAATCAGCCAGATAAAACCGGGGTATCTCGGTGCACTCGGCGAACTCAGAAAGATTATCGAGAGCAAGAATGCGCTTTTGCGTATGGAACATCCCAACATTACCATGCTCGATATTATGGATGAAAAGCTTGCGGAGATTTCGGCGAACATAATCTTGTGCCGTGCTCTGTACATAAGCCGTCTCGAACGGCTTGCGCAGGCGATACAGTCGGATATTTCGGACGGTGCCGAAAATCTTGAAATGCGGTATAACTGTTGTATCGGTGATGTAAGCGGCCTTGATACGGCGGGAATTTGTACGGCGGTAAAAAATAAGGTTTCTGAATCGCGCACGCGCGAAATTCGCCTGCACGAATCGGTAATAGGTCCGCACCGCGAGGATATAGGCTTTTATATAAATGACAAAGAGGCAAGACTTTATGCGTCACAGGGTCAGCAAAAGACAATCGTTATGGCGCAAAAGCTCGCTGAGGTCGAGCTGATAAAAGCCGAAACGGGCGAAAAGGCTGTTTTGCTGCTCGATGATATAATGAGCGAGCTTGACCGCCGCCGCCGCGATTATATCCTAAGACACATTCGTGACACACAAATAATGATAACCTGTACCGACACTGACGGAACAGAGGTTCCCGATGACGCGGTAAGAATAAAGGTTGAAAACGGCAGAGCCGAGCGGACGGATTGTTCGGCAGAGCCGTAAGTTTACAAACGAAAGAAGGTTGACGGGGTTGTATATTCATTTGGGAAACGGAGTAATAGTAAATTCGTCCGATGTTATAGCGATAATGGATTTGGAAAGCACATCGATGTCGGCGAACACGCGAGAATTTCTGAAAATTGTCGAGGAAGAGGGCTTTGTCCGCAGCGTATCGGATGAAATCCCGAAAACCTTTATCGTATGCGAGATTGACGGACAATCGGTTGTCTATATATCGAACATATCGTCACGCGCCCTTATGGGCAGGACAGAAAAATATAAGTAAAGGATGAAAACGCTTTGCCGCAAGGCAAAAACCGAAAATAAACATAAGCGGAAAACACGAAAAATTAACAGGAGTTGATAATATTGGCAGAAGAACATATTAATGAACAAAACACGGTCGGGGAAAATAATGCTCCGACGGAGAACACGAAAACCGAAACTGGTCATATTTCGCTGACGGAAGAGCATATGACAAGCGTTATGTCGGGTACGGAGTATGACGAAAACCAGATTCAGGTGCTCGAAGGCTTAGAGGCTGTCAGAAAAAGACCGGGTATGTATATCGGTTCGACATCATCGAGAGGTCTGCACCATTTGGTTTATGAAATCGTGGATAACTCTATCGATGAGGCGCTTGCAGGATTTTGTAAGCACATCACCGTTGACATAGAACCCGATAATTCAATCACGGTAGCGGATGACGGCCGCGGTATCCCGGTCGGAATTCATCCCAAAATGGGAATCCCGGCGGTAGAAGTTGTTTTCACGGTGCTGCACGCCGGAGGTAAGTTCGGCGGCGGCGGATATAAAGTTTCGGGCGGTCTGCACGGCGTTGGTGCGTCTGTTGTTAATGCCCTGTCGGAATATCTCGAGGTTGAGATATATCACGAGGGTCAGGTGTACTATCAAAAGTACGAACGCGGCAACAGCTGCGGCGCGCTTAAAGTAGTCGGCACGACCGATAAAACCGGAACAAAGGTTCATTTTAAGCCGGACGGCGAAATCTTTGAAGATTTGGTTTATGACTTTGACACGCTTTTGCTGCGTTTGCGCGAACAGGCATTCCTGAATGCAGGCGTTCATATTACGCTTACGGACAAGCGTGACGGCGTAGCCGAGGATAAACAGGTCGCCGATATGGTATATGAGGGCGGTATCAAGGAATTTGTTACCTATATAAACCGTAACAAAGAGCCGATTCACCCCGATGTAATATATGTAAACGCGGTTCGCGAGAATTCAGAAGCAGAGGTTGCCCTGCAATATAATGACGGCTATACCGAAAACATAATCAGCTTTGCCAATAACATCAATACTACCGAGGGCGGTACGCACGAGGCAGGCTTTAAAGCCGCGCTGACAAAGGTTATTAACGACTATGCACGCCGTTATAAATTCTTAAAAGACGGCGATGATAATTTAAAGGGCGAGGACGTCCGCGAGGGTCTTGCGTGCATTATAAGCGTTAAAGTTACCGAGGCACAGTTCGAGGGTCAGACAAAGACCAAGCTCGGTAACAGCGAGATGCGTTCAATCGTTGATAAGATGGTGAACGAAAAGCTGACCGAATTTTTTGAAGAAAACCCGGCAGTTGCCAAGATAATTGTTGATAAGGCTCTGACCGCGTCAAGAGCGAGAGAGGCGGCAAAGAGGGCGAGAGAGAATACACGCCGCAAGGGCGCGCTCGAAAGCTCGTCCCTGCCCGGAAAGCTTGCGGATTGTTCCGACAGAGATAATACTTATACCGAAATATATATCGTCGAGGGAGACTCGGCGGGCGGTTCGGCAAAGCAAGGCCGTGACAGACGTTTCCAAGCGATACTTCCGCTTTGGGGTAAGATGCTGAATGTTGAAAAAGCAAGAGTTGACAAGGTATACGGAAACGATAAACTTACGCCGGTTATCACTGCACTCGGTGCAGGATTCGGCGAGGACTTTAACCCCGAAAAGCTGCGTTATGGCAAGATAGTAATAATGGCGGATGCAGATGTCGATGGGGCGCATATCCGAACTCTGCTTTTGACATTCTTCTTCAGATTTATGCGTCCGCTTATAGAAGAAGGTCACGTATATATCGCACAGCCGCCGCTTTATCGAATTTCGAGAGGAAAGAATAACCACCGCTATGCGTACAGCGATGCGGAGCTTAAAAAAATTCTTGCGGAAATGGGCGAGGGCAGACAGCCTGTTATTCAAAGATACAAGGGTCTCGGTGAGATGAACCCCGAACAGCTTTGGGAAACGACAATGAATCCCGAAACGAGAATAATGCTGCGCGTGGATTTAGAGGACGCACGTCAGGCGGACGAAACCTTTACCATACTTATGGGCGATAAGGTTGAGCCGAGACGTAAGTTTATCGAGGATTATTCATCAACGGTAGAAAACCTCGACATCTAAAATCGGCGCAAAAGCCCGATTATACAGGAGGCAATTTATGATTAAGATAGAAAAAGCTCGGGTGATGAACCTCGAAGGCGCGATAAGGGGTGCGCGAAACCCGATGAACAGCTGGAACAGGTCCGACAGCCGATATGATTCCGACGGGAATTATATATTGGGCGAGAATGATTTGGGTCTTGCAATTCGCCTGTGCCGTGCCGGGTCGGATCACCGAAAGTTCATTCGCCAGATATTGGTGTCGGTGGATATTACCGCGCCGCTTTATTGGTGGAAGGAATTCGATACATACAAGGTTGCGACCGTTGCGAATTCGACAAGCACAATGCATAAGATTCACAGCAAGCCGTTCGAGGCTGACGATTTCAGCAACGACCATATGTCGGATGCGGCACTTGGCGCGCTGGATACGCTTATGGAATTTCTCGAACAACAGCGTTTAAAGTTTGTCGAAACAAAGGATAAGTCATATTGGTATGACATTATCCAGCTCTTGCCCGAGAGTTATAACCAAAAGCGCACAATTACTATGAATTATGAGAATCTTTTGAATATGTATTATGCGCGCAAAAATCATAAACTTGACGAGTGGCATACATATTGCGACTGGATTTTGAGCCTTCCTTATACAAAAGAGCTGTTTCTGCGCGAAAGCGATTAAACCGCGTATCAAAAAAGAAAAAATGTATACTTATTTGTAAAAATATTTTTATATTTTTGCAATAAGTATTGACAAAGTTAAAAAAATATATTATTATAAATTCATATCCGAAAAGGGTAATTATCAAAGGTGAGGTGAAACAAAATGGCATATACAATTAACGATGATTGCATTATGTGCGGTGCTTGCGCAAGCGAATGTCCCGTATCATGTATTTCTGAGGGCGACAGCAAGTATGTTATCAATGCTGATGAATGTATTGACTGCGGCACTTGTGCGAGCGTATGTCCCGTGGGCGCACCCCAGGAATAATTATTGAATGTGATTTATAAAAATGCTGCGTCACTTTGGTGACGCGGCTTTTTTTCGGAATATATACGATGAAACGGGGCTTAAAATAACAATGAACAAAGAGATTTTTTTGAACGGAATGACAGAGCTGTCGGCGGATATAACGAACGAACAAACCGAAAAATTTGCAAGGTATTCAAGCTTGCTTGTCGAGTGGAATAAAAAAATGAATCTGACCGCGGTCACGGACGATAACGGAATATCGGTGAAGCATTTTTTGGATAGTGTTTTGCCGATTTATCATACCGATTTGAATAAATGCCGAACGATAGCCGATGTCGGAACGGGCGCGGGCTTTCCGGGGATTCCGCTTGCGATAATGCTTTCGGATGTGAAATTCACATTGATTGATTCGTTGAATAAACGTGTGACATTTTTAAAAGAAGTCTGTGCCGAGCTTAACCTCAATAATGTTGAGTGTATACACGCACGCGCCGAGGAACTCGGCAAGACGGCACAGTTCCGCGAGAAATTTGATGCAGTTGTGTCGCGCGCGGTTGCGAATATGACGGTCTTGTGCGAATATTGCTTGCCTTATGTAAGGGTCGGCGGCGAATTTATCGCGCTTAAATCAGAGGGATGTGAGGACGAAATATCGGCGGCAAGGCCGATGATAGGCACTCTCGGTGCAAAAATCGAGAGCGATATGACTGTTCCCCTGCCTCAAAGCGATATTGTGCGGCGGCTTGTCGTAATAAAAAAGATAAAAAATACACCCGATAAATTTCCGCGCCGTGCGGATAAAATCAAAAAGGCGTCTCAATCGTGAGATGCCTTTTGGGGTATCAATATTCCAAAATTTTAAATTTCTGTAAAATTTTCTTGAAAATGAAAATAAAATGTGTTATAATTATTATGCTATATACTTAAAATATAATATAATGAAATTTTTGTATCTTTTCGGCTATGTGGGATATGCTTTTTTGGATAAAAGCGTATAATCTCTGATTTTCCTACATAACCGATGGATATTTTAAGTGTATAGCAGCCTTAATTCAGAGAAAGTGCGTTTTTTATGCATAACTCTGTTATTGAGGGGTTATGCATTTTTTAATGCGAAAAAATTATATTGCATTTTTAAGACAAATGTGGTATAATTTGTATGTCACATAATCTAAAATTTAATACAGAGACAGTATCCGTAAGAGATATTTAAAGTTGGCATATTTACTTTTGGTAAAAATGCGAGCTTAACTTTCGTTTGCCGACTTTATATCCTTTTATGAATACAGCAAAATGAATTTTAGATTGTGTGACAACTTTCAAAGCGTGCATTTTTCGGTGTGTTGCTTTGAAAGGCAACACACTTTTTTAATTTATGGAGGGAGTTTTTAAAATGAAAACAAAGCTCGGGTCGGACAAGACCCAAAAATCAACACATCAATCATTAACAAAACCGTTCGGTAAAAAGTTTATGTCGTTTGTGCTGTGCATTTGTATGCTAACGGCAATGCTTTCGGCAATGCCGTCTGCGGTCTATGCGGAAACGACAATAAATCGTGCCGAATGGATTTCGAGCCTTGTAACGGCGTTCTCTATGTCGGTCGATGACGAATCGACAATGCCGGACAACTATTTTTCGGACATAACGACCGATACACCGTATTATCACGATATTTTACTTGCCGTTGAGTTCGGCGTAATTGACTTGGGGGCAGGCGAAGCGTTTGAACCGGAGAAACCGGCGACAAGAGAATTCGCCGCGCATACATTAAATTTTTGTCTTAAATTTCAACTCGAAGAAAAACAGTATACATATAACGAATCATCGGATGTATCATATCCCGATGATATTCAGGTTGCAATAAACCGCGGCTGGTTTAATCTTTCGGATAACAATTTTATGCCGCAGCAAGGCATAACAAAGGCGGAATCAGATGTTATGCTGGGCGATGCAAAAACGATTGTCTCGGGTCAGGCGATAAATTCCGAATACGAAAGCAAGTATGAATTCGGCGAGGGCGTAAAGGTCATTCCCGAAACGGTCAATACTTCGATTGCGACGGATTATACCGTTACGATTACCGATTATGAGTGTAACATAAACGCCGGTGATATTTTTGTTGTATACTCAGCCGGAATCCCGGTGGCATTAAAAGCAATTTCGATTGAAAAAAATGAAAATGTAACAACCGTTTCGGCAACGGCGGACGGTACGGAAAACGTTGTTACATCTGTTGACAGCGAGGGCGTTGCGGAATTTGACCTTGAAAATTTTGAAACGAACGATGTTGAGACATATTCCATAACCGATATTGAAACACACGAAACAAGCGAAATGCAAATCAGCCTTCAGAGTATCAACTATGACAAAAAGGCGAAAAAGCTGACCGCGACAAAAGAAATTAAGGTCAGCGGAACATCTAATGCCGGTTCGATAACGGTTGAGGTCAGCGATTTAAAACTTTATCACAAAGAGAATACAAAGAGCGGTGACTATATGGCGTATATTCAGGGTAACACCTCGGTCACAAAGAGTATCTCTTTTGACATCGGTAATTATGTGGGAATACCAAGCTCTATAACCCTCGGATATATCAATGTCGGCGGAATAGGAAACGTATCTCTCAATATTGACATTTCGATAAAAGGCGGTATGTCATCGAATGAAACAGGAGTAATAACCACGGGCTTTTCCTATGCAAGAAATGACGGCTTTCGTCTTATAAACGGTTATAAAAAGACGGCATATTCATTTACGGCTGAAGCAGAGGTTAAAGTCGGACTGACACTTTCGGCAAATATTGACCTTGTTGTTATGAGCGGAAGAATCTGGGCAACGGTCGGCGTTAAAGGCTATTTTAAGTTTAAGGATTATACATATGTTGACGGCGAGCGCCCTCTGCAATGCAAAACAATAGGTGGGTTTTTGTATGCAAATGTCGGAGCAAGCGCAAGTATAAATTACTTTATTGATAAAAAGTCTTGGAGCAAAACCGTTGATATTTACACCGAAAGCAACAGCCCGATAAGAGTTTATTATCATTATGAGGATAATCAGCTTGTGGACTGCTGCACAAGGGGCAAGGATAATAACGAAGCGTATATAAAATACACAACACATACCAACTCGGCGTATTTTAACCCTTCGCCGAGCTACGGACAAGGCTCATATACAGGCGGTGACGGAACAACCACCACCCTTTGGACATATACAACAGATAGTGAGGGCAATGCAACTATAACGGGATATAAAGGCAGTGCGTCATCACTTGCAATTCCGTCAACAATTGACGGATATACTGTGACAGGGATTGGGTATCGGGCATTTGAGAATAATAAAAATATTAGAAGTGTAGCAATATCTGATAGTGTAACAAAAATAGATGCAGGCGCATTTTCAAATTGCACAAATCTTAAATCAGTAAAATTATCTAAAAACCTGTCTTTTTTAGGAGATATAGCATTTCATAATTGTAAACAGCTGAATAATATTGAGATTCCGGCTTCGTTAAAGCGTGTGAGTAATGAGGGATATTCAGATAGTGGAGCGTTTAGTGGATGTACAGCATTGGAAAATGTTACGTTTGAAGACGGGATAACTATGATACCACAATATTTGTTTAAGAATTGTCCGGGAATAAAACAAATAAACATACCGGATACAGTGGTTGAAATTAAATATAGAGCATTTGAAAAGTGTATAAATTTAAGTTTAGTTGATATACCCGATAATATGACAACAATTGGAGACCATGTATTTGAAAATTGTACTGCCTTGAAAGAAATTGATATACCCGATAGCGTTACAGGTATGGGTGAATATATTTTTTCGGGTTGCACAAGTCTTGAAAAGGTAAAACTACCTAATGCAATTCAAAATATCATGGCAGGCACATTCTATAATTGCAAAAAGCTAAAAGATATTGTCCTACCCGAAACGGTAACGGCAATCAGACAAAACGCTTTTTATGGTTGCGCCTCCCTGCCTTCAATTAACTTGCCTGACGGATTGCAGACAATAGAGGATAACGCATTTTATGAGTGCAAAGCATTGACCGATATTACAATTCCGAAAAATGTAACATCTATCGGCTCAAAGGTCTTTTATAACTGTGATGGGTTACAAAAGGCTGTTATAAATGCTTCGGGAACAGTAGGCAGTCAGGCATTTTATGACTGCGACGCGCTGACAAGCCTTACACTTTCGGACGGCATAACCCAAATAGGCTCAAGTCTTTGCTACGGCTGCGACGCGCTGACTGATATAAAATTCGGAAAATATATAACCGAAATACCCGATTCGGCTTTCAGAAAATGCGCCGCTCTGCAAAGTGTAACTCTGCCGAGATTTTGCAAAACGGTTGCGGCAAATGCCTTTGCCGAGGATACAAAGCTGACAGAGGCATATGTTCCGGTGAGCGTTTCGAGCATACAGTCAAATTCATTTTCATATCCAAAGAAAATGACGATGTACGGAAAAGACGGCAGCTATGCACAGGAATATGCGTCAAACAGAAAGATGACATTCAGCGCGGTTAATGCGCCGATAAGCGGATTCAGCTTTGCGGATAATACGCTGATGGTTGACAGATACAAGACATTTACAGAGCCGCTGAATATTTCGCCCGATTTTGATACCGATACAATCACGTTTACATCATCGAATACCAATGTTGCCACCGTGTCGGAGAACGGCGAGATATACACGCGTTCTTACGGAAGTGCGAAAATCAGCGCAAAGGCGAATGACGGCAACAAGACCGCAACGCTGAACTTGACGGTTGCCGCGCCTGTACATGCCGAAACGATAAAACTTGACAAAAACAATATCAGTTTAAGGCTCGGCACAACGGCAAAGCTAAATGCAACGGTAACGCCGTCAAACACAAGCGATACTGTTCGGTGGGCAACGTCCGACCGCAATATCGTTACGGTGGAAAACGGAAATCTTACGCCCGTGGCAATGGGTACGGCGACAATAACCGCGATTACGTCAAACGGACTTACGGACAGATGTACCGTCACCGTTTTAACGGATTCGGTTATATCAAAGCTGTCCGCAAAGCGAAACGGAACAACTTTAACGGCTTCGCTTGAATCCGTTAAGGTCGAAAATGGGGCAAAGGCGGTTTTTGCCGCATACACATCAAAAAATGTTTTATGCGGAATGACAGAGGTTTTTGTGTCTGACAATGCGGCGACCGCGGAATTTAAAGCCGAAAATGCGGCATATGTTAAGGCTTTTATATGGAAAGCCAACGGTATGATACCGATTGTTACCCCCGAACGGGTAACGGTTCAATAGGAAATGAGAGAGAGTTATTATATATATACCGAGCCGCGGCGAATTT
>URAN01000006.1 GCA_900545865.1 uncultured Eubacteriales bacterium | reverse complement strand
TGCTCAACAGCTTTCCTATTATATCACAACTCTTCTCTCTTGTCAAGTACTTTTTAAAACTTTTTTGAAAAAATTTATTTAAGTGTATTTTCAAAAGATATTTTGTTGTGACAACTTTGATATTATATCACGATATTGTAGGTTTGTCAATACCTTTTTTGAAAATTTTGAAAATTTTTCCGAAAAGTTAATTTTAGCTAATTTTCAAAGTAAATTCAATCAAAAAACAGACCCGCACAAAAAATGCAGGTCTGTTAATTCTTTAAACTAATCCAAGAAATAAATCCTTACGGCTCTTCTGCCGAATTCATAACACTTACTTCTTGACGGGAAGAACAAGTCAACCTTGTTTCCTTTAATTGCACCGCCACAGTCACCTGCGATAGCGTATCCGTAAACGTATTTGCCGTCAACAGACTCAATATACATCTTTGTTCCGTAAGGAATAACCTTCGGGTCAACCGCAACAACTCCGTATGTCAGCGGCATACCCGTTGAGGTTTTGCCTGCCCACTTGCCGTTATCGGCAGGAGACGCATCATATGCCGTTGCCGTAAACTCCATTACTTTTGAATAGTTGGTCGGCGCATATGCCGGGATTGCACCCAGTTCCCAAACGCTTTCCGGTCCGTATTCAACAACTTCATTCACAGGGTCCGAAAGTGTAGTTTCACTGATTAATTCTCTGCTTACCTCTGTTCCGTCCTGATACGAAATGCGATAAACATATTCCTTTATTCCTTTTTGACCCTGTTGTGTAACCACTCTCTCGCCCTGAGCCAGAGATGCGTTTTCAACTTCTTCGGTCGCAAAATCGAGTTCCTCTTGAACGGTGATATTGTGTGTGTCATGTGCTATTATTGTAATTGTATCACCATCGGAAACATTTTCGTAAGTTGCCGGATAAACCTCGTATGAGTCATTAACCGCGATTTCCTGTTCCGCAAGAATAGCGGCAACGGACGTTTCTGTTGTGGTAACGTCACGGGTTTCACCCATATAAACAACTTTAACCGATATTGCTCTGACTATTTCGATAACCGCATTGTCGCCCACCTCATCATTGAGCGCATAGTTCACGCGGTCACCCTCGTTCAAAACGATACCCTGTTTGGAAAGAATCTTGCCAACCTTGGTATCGGTAGTCTTGATCTGAACGGGATTATTACTGTCCGAATCGCTGATTGTGATTTTGTTCGGAGCCGCGTAAGCAAATCCGCAACAGCTCGCCGCCACAATCGATACAGATACAGCAACCGCAATTTTTTTGTTAATCGCTTTTGCCGCATCGGACACTTTACCTTTCAGTTCTTTTAACATCAAATCACCTCGTAATATTTTTACACCGGTTTTCCCTTTAAAATTTCTTTAAGCTTTGTTGCCGACAAATTTAAAGATTTGGAAAATACTGGTTCAGCGTACTACATTGCCATTATAACTTGATTTTTTAAAAACGTCAAATCGCCAAAATCGACTGACCTTTGTTTATTCTGAAATATTTTGATTGAAATCGGAAAATTTTTAATTTTTTATCTAAATCGTCCGTTTTTGCCCACTTTCTTTCCAAATCCTTTAAATTGGAAAAATATGTATGTAATTTTGGTTATTGTGCTAAACAAAATAATCTGTTATACTATTATATGAGAAAAAAATTTTTAAAGAACCCGTCCGAAAATTGAAATCAAAAAAATTTGAGGGTTGCCGAAAATCCCATTCTGACAGAGTTTTTTCGGATTCGGCGTCAAACGCCGAATGGTTTAAAATTTCTTTCGTGCATTTTGTACAAAAGAAGTCCGGCTTTTTAGCTTTTTATACAAATTAATTAATATTTGGAGGAAATTAGCAATGGAACAAAATTTGATTTTATCAAACGAAAGAGTGGATGACCTACAGCTCAACGGTCTGAAAATCATCCAAAATCCCGAGTGGTTTTGCTTTGGCACGGACGCGGTTTTATTGTCGGATTTTGCCGCAAAAGGCATAAAAAAGGATACAGTAATTCTGGATATGTGCAGCGGAAACGGAATAATTTCGCTTCTTCTTTCGGCAAAATCCGCCGCAAAAAAAATCTATTCTCTCGAGGTCCAAAAGGACGTGTCCGAAATGGCAAAACGTTCGGTTTTGATGAACGGGTTAGAGGGTAAAATCAGCGGAATCTGCGGCGATTTAAAGGACGGAGAAAGCATATTCGGAAGGAGTTTCTTCAATAATATTATATGTAACCCTCCATACAAAGAATTCGGCGGCGGATTGGTCAATAAAAATGACCCTGTAACCATCGCAAGACACGAAATTTTATGTTCATTGGAAGATATAATCCGAGTTTCTTCTATATTATTAAAGCCCTACGGAAAGCTGAGTTTGATACATCGCCCCGAACGGCTTGCCGACATATTATGTCTGATGCGCGAGTACAAGATTGAGCCGAAAAGGCTGAGATTTATCCACCCGTCACCCTCAAAGACCGCAACAATGATAATGGTCGAGGGCGCGTATTGCGGCGGACGAAAGCTGCACCTTGAACCGCCGCTTTATATCTATAAGGAAAAGGGTGTGTATTCGGACGAAATCAACGAAATTTACGGCAGAAAAAGCAAATAAAACGATTGACAAAACCGCTTTTTGCTTTTATACTATATATAATAGAAAGAAGGCATACCAATGAACGAAAATACATACGGAAAACTGTACCTTTGCGCAACGCCGATAGGCAACCTCGGTGACATAACGGTGCGTACTCTCGAAACGCTCAAAAGCGTTGATTTAATTGCGGCAGAGGACACGCGCGTAAGTGCAAAGCTTATGAATTATTTTGATATAAGCGCTCCTCTGACGAGCTATTATGAGCATAACAAGCGCGAAAAGGGCAATTATCTTATCGCCAAGCTTAAAGACGGTGTAAACATTGCGATAATCACGGATGCCGGAATGCCGGGCATATCCGACCCGGGCGAGGATTTGGTGCGCCTATGCATCGAAAACGGTATATCTGTTGAGGTTCTTCCGGGGGCGTGTGCCTTTGCAACCGCGCTTGTCGGCTCGGGTATGCCGACAGGCCGCTTTGCGTTTGAAGGATTTTTGACGGTAAACAAGAAGAATCGTATTCAGCGGCTTGAAGAAGTCAAAAACGATGTCAGAACCCTTATATTTTACGAAGCACCGCACAAGCTTTTGACAACCCTTAAAGATATGCTTTCTGTCTTGGGTGACCGAAAGATAGTCCTCGCGCGCGAGCTGACGAAAAAATTTGAGGAATACCGCCGTACCACGCTTTCACAAGCGATAAAATATTATGAAGAAACGCCGCCCAAAGGCGAATTTGTGTTGATTTTAAGCGGCGCAGACCCAGAGGAATTAAAGCAGGAATATTTGGCGGCATTGCCCGATGCGGAGGAGCTTTTGCGCAAATATTCGGCAGAGGGAATGAGGGCAAAGGAGCTGACAAGACGTGTTGCGGACGAGCTTAAACAGCCGCGCCGCGAGATTTATGACCTGTATTTAAAGATAAAAGACACGTTTTAAGCGTTACGCGAATCATGCGGAATAACTGTAACGGCAAATCAAAATAATTTCAATGAATTAATCGCCGTCCCCTGTACCGCCGTGCCTACCACGCTTATTAAAATAATCCCCTCATCGACCGATGAGGGGATTGACTTTATCTTTTATTCATATTATTGTGTTATCGTGCCGCGCGGCGTTCGTTATATGTTTTAAGCAAGGATATATTTTCAAGAGCCTTGCCCGTACCCTGTGCCACACATTCATCGGGTTCACTCGCTATAACGGTTTTTATGCCCGTCTGTGACCGAATAAGCTCCCCGAATCCGTACATGGTCGCGCCGCCGCCGGTCAGTATGATTCCGCGGTTGCTTATATCGCTGACAAGCTCGGGCGGCGTTTCTTCAAGCACATTCTTGACCGAATCAACGATTGTACCCGATACCTCGGACATTGCTTCGTACATCTCATCGGATGTAACCTGCAAAGTCTTTGGCAAGCCCGAAATAAGACTTCTTCCGCGAACCTCCATCGCAAGCAGCTTAGGCCGCTTTGACACACAACCGAGCTTGGTTTTAAGCTCCTCTGCCGTGCGCTCGCCGACAAGGATATTGTATTTGCGCCGTATGTACTTTATGATTGCCTCGTCAAATGTATCACCGGCAATGCGTATGGACGCGCTGTGTACGATTCCGCCGAGCGAAATGACCGCAATATCGGTCGTGCCGCCACCCATATCGATAACCATACTTCCGCAAGGCTGGGTTATATCGATTCCCACGCCGATTGCCGCCGCAAGGGGTTCTTCTATAAGATGCACCCTTCCTGCGCCTGCTTGGGTTGCTGCATCTATAACGGCACGTTCCTCAACCTCGGTTACACCGCTCGGAACGCATATAACCACTCTCGGCTTAAAAAAGTTCGCCATCGGCGAGCTTTTTGTCGCTTTTTGTATAAAATATTTGAGCATACGCTCTGTTACGGTATAATCGGAAATTACACCCTCGCGCAGAGGACGTACCGCGAGGATTCCGTTCGGAGTCCTTCCGAGCATATCCTGTGCCTCTCTGCCGACCGCAAGCAGCTGTGTGCTTTCGCGGTCAATCGCAACAACAGACGGCTCTTTTGCAATTATGCCCCTGCCGTTTACATATATCATAATTGTGGATGTTCCCAAATCAATACCTATATCTTGTCCAAACATTTTTTTCTCCTCGTTTATTACTCTTACGTTACTCTTATGTTACAAAAATATTACAAGTAATATAATACAACATAAATTGTATTATGTCAATACAAAAAACCAAATTAGGCTATTTTTTTCATCCCCATCGGGCAAATAAAAAAGGATATGACAAAATTTATTCAAGCACAAGCTCAATCGGGCAATGGTCCGAACCGAAAATTTCCTGATGTATTTCGGCTTTTGAAACTGCGTCTTTAAGCCTTTCTGACACGATAAAATAATCAATACGCCAACCCGCATTCTTTTCGCGCGCCTTAAAACGATATGACCACCACGAATATTCCCCCTCTGTATCAGGGTGCAAAAATCTGAATGTATCAACAAAACCGCTGTCCAAAAGCCGCGTCATCTTTTCGCGTTCTTCATCGGTGAACCCTGCGTTTTTTCTGTTGGTTTTCGGATTTTTAAGGTCAATTTCGTTATGCGCAACATTCAGGTCTCCGCACAGCACAATCGGCTTGTTCTTATCGAGCCCGATAAGATAATCTCTGAAATCGTCCTCCCACTCCATTCGATAACCGAGCCGCGCAAGCTCGTTTTGCGAATTCGGCGTATAGCACGTTATGAGATAAAATCCGTCAAACTCAGCCGTTATGACCCTGCCCTCGCTGTCGTGTTTTTCCATACCTATCCCATATGTAACATTTATCGGCTTTTGTTTGGTGAACATCGCCGTTCCCGAATACCCAGGTTTTTGGGCATAGTTCCAAAAGCAATAATATCCGTCGGGCGCGTAATCCGTCTGACCTTCTTTAAGCTTTATTTCCTGAAGGCAAAACACGTCTGCGTCAAGCTCGGCAAAAGATTTTTCAAAATCCTTGTTGAGACACGCACGCAAGCCGTTTACATTCCAGGAGATTAATTTAATCGGAGTTTTAAATTTTGTCATTTGTTTTTCCTCTCTTTATACATTGTAACATACTTTACAAAATTTTACAACATTTTTTGTTATACAAATTATGACAAATTCAGCGGCAGCAAATTACCCTCTGATTCTGTCTGTTATTATCCATATTATCCACGCTATTCCTATATATCCGAACAGCGAATAAAGCTTTGACACAAGTACCGAAAATCCGTAAAACGCCGGCGGCAGAGCGGCAAGGCAAACAACAGCAGCAAATAAAACTCTGTCTTTCACCGTTTTTATCCTGTCCGAAAAGTGCGACATTATACCGAATCCGTATGACACGGCGGTCGTACATATCGCCATAAACAAAACCGCCCAATACAGGCGCTTGCACTGTTTTCCGCACATGGCGGCAAGGGTAAGCATCGGAAGCTCGCTGTCCCAGAGCATATCGAACGATGCGCCCTGAACTGTCCATACCATTGTAATCAAAAGTCCGATAACAAATCCGCCCAAAACTGCCGAACGCCGAATATCCTCTATTTTTTGGCTGTGCGCAAGCGGAACAAGAACAGAGCCTGATGTCAGGGTATTGTATGACGCATAGCAAATCGCCGATGTGACCGCCGCGCCCGTGTTTTCAAATGATACGAATGTCGAAACATCGCCGAATACCGCCGAATATACACATACGCCGCATATTCCGAATATCATCAGCGGAACAAGCACAAGGTTGAGCGTGACAACACCCGACAAGTCAAAACTTATCACCAAAAAGCATACCGCCGCCATTGCCGCCGCGCCCCACACGGACGAATACGCCGTTGTTTCATACAACAGCGCACCGCTGCCCGAAAACATAACAAACATTCCGCAAAACATATATGCAAGCATAAAATACTTGACAAAAGGCGCGGCCCGCCCCGATAACGCCGAAATATAATCGTTAAACGTTGAAATATTCTCTTCTGATGCTTTTGCGCCAATCATATAAGCGGTAAGCATAAATAAAAAAGCCGCCGCCAATATTCCCGTCGGATTTACCGAGGATATAATATTAAAATATTCCATTACTTCGCGTCCCGATGCAAACCCCGCTCCGATGACAAGACCGATGTATACCGCAGCAGTTTTCAAAACCATTTTCATAAATTCACCGTCCGTATCCAAATATACTTTAAGTCACTTATAAAAGTATATTTGAACGGCGGTGAATTTAGTATATTTTAATTTAAAATCACGCAAATACGGATTGAATCATAACCATATAACACGCTGTCCCGGCGAGAACGCTGAGCAGGGAATTTTTCTTCCACGCTTGCAGCGATGCGGTGAGCGCAACCGAAATCAGCTGCGGCAAGCCGTAAGGATATTCTAAAACAGCCGTGTCCTTTAAACAATAGACAACGAGAAATCCCATAATTCCATACGGCAGAACCTGTCCCAGTCTTGTTATCCAATTCGGGATTTTTGCGCCCTGAGGAAAGGCAACAAACGAAAAGCTGCGCAATGCAAGAGATACCCCTGCTATTATTGCCACGGTTATAGCTGAATACGAAAAGCTGTTATTCATTATCGTCTTTGCCTCCTTTGTCATCTGTTGATACGGATCTTATATCATCTCTCACGGATTTATGAACGTTATTTTGTTTTTCGTCCGTTTTTTGAAACGCCGAAACTATTGTAAGTATAATCATTGTGGGTATAACAAAATTATCGTGCAAAATAAGCAGCAAAACAACCGATAAAACAGTTGAAAATACTGCAAAACCGCGGTTTTGACCGCTCATCCATTGGTCGATGAATATCGTAACAAAAAGCGCGGTCATCGCAAATTCGACCCCGGCGGTATTAAACGAAGTCATTCCGCCGATAAGCGCACCCAAAATACAGCCGATTATCCAATACGAATGATTCATCGCCGAAAGCAAAAAATAATAGCCGTGACGGCTTACCCCTGCGTTTTCGGGGGCGTTATCGTCAAATGTTGATGTAAGAGAAAATGTTTCATCGGTCAATGTCGCGATTAAGTACCAGCGTCCGCGCTTAACCTCACGATACTTGCCCAGCATCGAAAGCCCATAGAAAAAATATCGTGCATTAATGGCAAGCGTCATTATCGCCGTTGTTATAAAAGACGCACCCGACGCCAAAAGGTCAACCGCAACATATTGCATCGACCCCGACACGATTGTAAGAGCCATAATTCCTGCCCATATAAAACTATATCCGTTTTTTTGCAGCAATACACCGAACCCCATACCCATAAATATATAGCCTGCCATAACGGGCAAACTGTCGATAAAAGATTTTTTTATCGTCTTTTTGTTTATACAAGAAATATTTTTTTGCATTGTTTTATTGTTTAAAACTTTGCTGTTCATTATATGCGCTTCCTCTGTATCGAAAATTTATGTATCGAGTTTTTTATTATAAAAGCGGTGCAACAACTTTAGAAAAGTCCTTATAATTATCTATGGTAAGATAACCGAAATCTGATTTATACACACTTTCATCATTGCCGCCGAGTCCGTAATCATCGCCTATATAAACCACTTCGTTATGCAAATATCCGTGTTCCTTGCAATAAAGTTCAAGAGCGTAATATTTGTCATAAGGCTTTGGTGACATATCAAAACTTGATGAGCCGCCGACAAAAACGCAATAATCCGTAAAAGTTGCGACAACATCGTCATATATCTTTCTGCGCTTTTTTCTGTCAGGGTCAAAAGCAAGCTTGTCCTTTAAATCCGCATCGGTTCCCAAAATGGGAAATGTAACACATCCCGACGGATGAAACTCAACATTGTTTCCTTTATATTCCGTAAAACCGTATTTTTCCCTAATCCGTGTTATCTTTTCATCAATGTTTTTTTATCACATTCTATTACAATATCTCTCAAAATTTTCATTTTACTGTTTTCTTTATCAAAAACTCCATATTGCAAGCCGTAATTTCCGATTATATCTATTTCAAAATTTCCGAGTTGTTCAAATATTCTTTCAACCTGTCCGGCGCCGACCATAAGCAACTTATACTTTTCGGACAATTTTTCAAGAGTTTTACGCGTCTCTGCGCTCAGCGGACTTTTGTGCTGAGTAAGTGTTCCGTCAAGGTCCATAGCTATAAGCTTAACATTGTTTTTCTGCATCGAAATTCTCCCCCTGTTATAAATTAATATCAAAACTCATTATATCACACCGAAATAATAATTTCAACCGCAAAAATAACCCAAGTTTAGCCTTTTTGTGACGGTTTTTGATAGAAAATAATAAATTTGGCGGCATAACATAAACCGATGCTTTTTTGCATATATTTTATCGGTGATAAAAATGATGAATTGCATATGGGGTGCGATGATAATAATCTCTCTCGTCGTGTCGCTTTTAACCGGCAGAGTTGAACAAACCGCCGCAGCGGCGGCATCGGGCGCAGCGGCGGCAATAGAGAGCTGCATCTCACTTTTGGGTATTATGTGTCTGTGGACGGGACTTGCAAAAATAGGTGAAAAGGCAGGGTTGATAAAGGTCTTTGCACGCGCCGCTCGCCCTGTTTTGAGGCTTTTGTTTCCAAGACTTGACCCGAACGGAAGGGCGGCACATTCAATCGTTATGAATATGGTCGCGAACTTTTTTGGAATGGGAAACGCCGCAACACCTCTCGGCATAAAAGCTGTCGGTGAGCTTAACGCATTGAACGGAAAAAGGCACACCGCATCGAACGAAATGTGTATGTTTGTGGTTATAAACACCGCCTCGATTCAGCTCTTGCCGACAACGCTTATTTCGATGCGCCAGACATGGGGATCGTCAAACCCCGGAGCAGTAATCGTCCCCGTTTGGATTGTGAGTATCTGTGCCGTTTCCTTAGGCGTGGCGGCGGCAAAAATCTTTGAAAGGAGAACGTGCTGACGTGAAATGGATTTCGATTTTCGCAATGCCGATTTTCATCGCTTTGTTCGTCTTATCGGGAATGATAAAAAAGGTCGGCGTGTATGATTGTTTTGTTGACGGCGCAAAAGACGGTCTTAAAAGTATGTATGGGATAGCCGCTCCGCTTATCGGGCTTATGGTCGGAATCTCAATGCTCAGAGAGAGCGGAACGCTCGAACTCATATCATCGGCATTGTCGCCGATACTTTTAAAACTTAAAATTCCGTCGGAAGTATTGCCCCTTGCTATTTTGCGTCCAATCTCCGGTAGTGCATCGCTCGCCGTTGTTACCGATATTTTCAGGGCATACGGTCCTGACTCGGCGGCAGGAACAATCGCATCGGTTATGATGGGTTCGACCGAAACGACATTTTACACCATTGCGGTTTATTTCGGTGCGGCAGGAATAAAAAACACGCGGCACACAGTCGCCTCTGCATTGACCGCGGATATAACCGCAATCCTCTTATCGACCGC
Organism: uncultured Eubacteriales bacterium; assembly: GCA_900545865.1. Taxonomy (GTDB): domain Bacteria; phylum Bacillota; class Clostridia; order Monoglobales; family Monoglobaceae; genus UMGS1820. The sequence continues at coordinate 69,094 of URAN01000006.1, read as the reverse complement.
TGCCGCGCGTATGATTCTATGATATTATTATTTTTATAAATCAAGAGGTTTTAAGCAAAAGTGAATTTCGGACATACTCCGCCGCCGCACTTCTGTCAATATCAAGCACCTGTGCGAACTCTTCAAAAATAACTTTTTCCGTTTCTCTGAGCATTCTCTCATCCGAAACGTGAAGACGCTTGCCTTTTTCCTCTTGGATTTTTCGGCGTTCGTATAATGCTTTTGTCAGACGAAGCAAGCCGAGCAAATCGCTGTTATCGATGGCATTGTGAAACGCCTCTTTTTGAAGGCTGTCATCCTCAACATTGTCAAACTCCGCTTTTTGCGCCGTTTCAAGCGCAAGCCGGATTTCATCACCGTTTAAAAGTTCTTTCATCTTACCCACAAGATGCTCGTTTGCAAAAGGAACCATTATTGTGGACTTGTTGTCATAAACGGGCTTTAAAATATAGTACTTATGTATCTCTGTCCCGATTTTTCTCTCTGTTATCTCGCTTATGATACAAACGCCGTCCGCGCCATACATAACGGTGTCGTTTATCTGATATTCCATTACCTAAAACCTGCCTTTAAATACTTCTTTTATCTATATATCCATTATATCACTTTTTATCGAAAAATGTAAGTCTTTTTTTCGAAATTTTGAAAATTTTTACTTTTTAAAAATTTCGGATATAAAATATGCCTGTGTATTGGCGTGCCTGCCGCGGCTGTCAATAACGTCAAGTCTGAAATACCCATCCGACTCATCTATGTCAAACTCAGCATATCCGACAAGCTTTCCATCCTCAGCAAAAACCGCTTCCGCACGTCTGCCTGCCGTTGAATACGTTATCATCTCCGCATCGGAACAGCTTATATATACCTTTTTATTCTCAACATAAAGGCTGTGGATTATCGGTGCGGACGACACATAAAACTTTCCGTTCAAGAGCGCGTTTATAACCGAATCATATGATAAAACATCACAATTCACCATAACAAATGCGCCAAAGCTGTCGCGTATACCTTTTTTGTTATGATTATCATCGCCACAGGATGCCATAATTCTTTTTCCGCTGCGCAGCATATCATCAAATACATTGATGTCATATTCATAAATTCCGCCGACATTGACATTTGTGTTGAATATCTCCACTCCCCAAAGCCCGTTATATTTTGAATAATCCGAATAATTTTCAAGCGACCACCGCGGATGATTATAACATACAAAAAATCCGTTTTCGTCCGCGCGGCGTATTATGTCACAAATCCCGTCCGCCGAATATTCACGGTGATTATCGCCAAATTTTTCAACAAGTTTCGCCTTATCCTCCGGCGTGCTGTAATGGTCGGCAACAGTACTGTAGAATATATCCGCGGTATTGTTCATATCCTTTGCATACAGATTCAAATGACATACCTTCATGCTTTGATTGACAAGCGTTGATTGTTCGGGAAACTGTTTTATTGATATTTCGCACGCCGTCAAGGCTAAAAAATTCTCATCGCACAGCTCTTTATGCGAATAAAGGCGGTCGTGGTCGGTTATGGCAATAAAGCTGTACCCCTTATTTTTATAAGCATCTTTAAGTTCTTCGGGGCTTAACGCACCGTCCGACAGGGTGCTGTGGCAATGCATATTTCCCTTATAAAAATTAAGTCTGTCATCAATCAAAACGCGCCGCATATCCTAATCCTCCGATTTTTTCAGATATTCCACCATTTTTGAAAGAGCCGCAAAACGGTGGCTTATAGCATTTTTTATATGGCTGTCTATCTGTGCCATTGTTGCGTCAAACCTCTCGACATAAAATATCGGGTCATATCCGAAACCGCTCTCACCCATTGGCTTGAGTGCAATTTTTCCCTCGCATTCACCCCTGAAAGTGACCGTTTCTTTGTTCGGGTATGCAATGGCAATAACGCATACGAATTTCGCATCTCTTTTGTCAAACGAAACCCCGTCCATTGCGGTCAAAAGTTTTGTTATATTCTCGCTGTCCGTTGCGTTTTCGCCGGCATAGCGCGCGGTATATACCCCCGGTTCGCCGCCGAGCGCGTCAACGCATAATCCGCTGTCATCCGCTATTACGGGTCTGTTCAGTGCTTTCATAACCGTTTCGGCCTTTTTTATTGCGTTTTCCTCAAATGTCACACCGTCCTCGATAACATCTATATCCCCCGCTCCTGCCTGTGTTTGGGTTATGACCGTGTATCCCTCGCCAAGAATTTCTTGTATTTCCCGCGCTTTGTTTTGGTTTTTGCTTGCAAGTATAAATTCTTTCATTTTAATTTTTCCTCTCTTTTGTGATATATTTGGAAACAAAACATTTCAGCCGAAAATGTTTTGTCTCCTCTTGATTTGTCTTAATCATTCCTCTTTTGAACACGAAAGCGAATACGGACAATATGTACACGCGCTGTGTCCTTTGCAGACAAACGGTTTTGCGCTTATATTTCCTTTATATATTCCGCGCGCCGCATTTTTTATATTTTCGTTTGCCTTTTCGATATGCTCCGTCATTTCGCTCTCGGACATAAAATGGTTCTTTGACGGAAGAAACGTTTCGCCGTTTTCGCCGTTGCTGTAATTCGCAATCACCGCCGCATCATTATTGACCCAACCGCCGAAATCCACTTCCTTGCTTTTTGCAAGTTCGACCGCTGAATTTTCATCACTTTTAAGATTCTCCGCCTTAATAATCGGGTCGGTCATTTGCATATAAAGCATTGCCGCCGGGCTTGCGTTTAACCTCTTGCACACTATATCCGAATACAAAAGCGGCTGTAATTTTACGCCTGCGTCCGTCAGGGCGCTGTCAAGGTCGGTTTTGCTTGATTTATAATCGATTATGCTTACATATGTTTTTCCGTTTATTACCGCCGTGTCCGCACGGTCGATAAATCCGTGCAGGTGTGCCAAATCCGTTCCGTCATCCGCCTTGATGCATATGGTCGGAATATCGCCGCCCGTTGCTATCCTTATCTCATATCCGTATGGTCTAAACGCCCCCGATTTATAAAACTTTATCGTCTCCCACGCTGTTCTCGTGACAATTCCCTGCATTCGCGACACTATGTATTTAAAATAAAACGAACTCTCATATAACAGCTCCGAATTTTCTTTTGCCGCCTGTTCGACTATTTCACAAACACGTTTTCGGCACCGGTCATATGTTATCTCGCCGTAATCCGCATCATTAAATTTTAATTCGGAAAAATAGCGGTACAAAGCGTTATGCTGTATCGAACCGGTATCGCGCGAATCCAGCTTTCCCGATACTCTTTCTTTTGCCACAAGTCCGTATCTCATAAAATACGAAAATGCACAATCATTATACTTTTCGAGCTTGGTCGCGCTCAAAGCAATCACATCGCCGTAAATCGCCCTGACATTTTTTCTTGTCAAAAGCTCGGGTTCGGGTGACTTCATCGCCTCAATCACTTTTTTAAGCCGTTCGGAATACTCCGCATCGGTTTTAAAAAATTTATACAGCTCCTCCGCCGTACCGTTCAGGTTTTGTACCTCGCCGCCGCACTTGGCGAGGATTCCGCACAACGCACCGAACACCGCCTCTCTGCCCTCTGCACCGCTCGTCAAATTATCGGTTCGGTCGGGATTTGTGATTTTTATATCCGAAAAAACCTTTGTCCGAATTCTCTTTATTATCGGTGACGGAAACATCTGCGCTCCATCCGTATCGAGCATAGGCACGAACAGGTATAATTTTTCCGCCGCCGCGGTCAATACCGAATATACAAGCAACTGTTCCTCACGTGCTTTTGCATCCGCCCCGGGTGCAAGAGAAATGCCGTAATTTTCAAGCTTTATTCGTTCCGCATCGGAAATCAACCCTTCTTCAGTGTGCGGAGCGGGAAAAACGCCGTCAGTCATTCCGAGAACAATTACAACAGGCGTGTCCTCGGCTCTGAATCTGTCGATGCCTGCAAAAATTGCACAATCCTGTGTCTGCGGCGTTATTCCGACGCTTATTCCGCCGCACGAACTTTTGAACAAATCCGCAAAATCCTGCCATGTTATGTTTTCGCTGTCCATAAGTGCCGAAATTTGTGACAGCACCGATATAATACCGTTCCAAACCTGTCGGTATTCATCTGCAAGATACGGCATTGAATTTTCGTCAAATTCTTTGCATATCTCCGCCGTCCTCTCGGCGAGGTTGTCAGCTTTCATACACTCAAGTATAGCCTTGCATATCTGCGCCGCCGTCTTTCTTCCGCTTAATTGCTCCGCCAGACGATTCGGGAAGGAGCAAACGCAACGTCTGACCTCGTTTATCTTTTCCAAGTCAAATTCGGGAATTTTAAATGTCCAAACCGATTCCGCCCACATCGCATATGACGGGTCGGCGGCAAGAATATAGTTTTCAAATTCATCAATATCGCGCTCTTTTGCGGTCGTCATTCCCGAACGCGCAATTGTCATTACTCTTTCGTATGACCACCCATATGCAAGAATTTCAAGCGATGCGCAAAGCATTTCCGCAAGCGGCTTTGTTATTATGCTGCGCCTTGAATCCAAAAACACGTCTATTCCGCGGCTGCCGAATATCGGCGGAATTATCCTCAAATAATCCTCCGGTCGCCGCGCAAGAATAAGAAAGTCCGAAAAACGCCTGTTCTCGGTTCGACAAAGCCTTAAAATCAAGTCTGCCGCTGTTTCTGCTTCGCGATAATGATTCGATACTTCTTTTATAAAAACACTTTCGGTTTTGCCGCCGCGCGGCGATTCGGTCGGGCTGAAATACGCCTTTCGCAAAAACGTAAGTTCTCTGCCGTTGTCACGGTCAAATACGCACATCGGTTCTTCGCATTCTGTATTATGCTCCGCCGCAATCTCGGTCAGCTTTCGGCAAGTATCCGAAATAGGCGCGAACAGAGCCGACGGCCGCTTTATATCATCACAGCACATAACCGCGCAAACATCAAGGCTTTGCATAATCTCACCGATTGCCCTGTATTCCACGGGAGTAAAGCTTCTGAAATGCATAATAAAAAGACATCCGTCACCAAAATCAAAATGTTTCAGCTTGTTACAAATTATCGAAAGGTTGTCCTCTGCATCCGCCGCCTTGTCCTCCATAAAACGGTTGAATGTGTCATACATAACCGATATATCTTTTAATTTTTCGGAAAGTTCCTGTTCGTTCTGATTTTCCGATGCCGAGCCTGCCGCCTCGGACAAAGCTTGGGGTGATACGCCGTACCTTTTAAATTCGGATACAAGATTCGTCAGCTCTGACGAAAAACCTCTGCGCCTGACCGCCGATGATAAAACACCGAGTTTTGACTTAACATCGCGCACCGTTGCCGCCGCAACAATCTGCTTTCCGGCACCATCAATATATCTGAGTCTCAAAGGTCCGAGCTTTGACAAAACGAGATTGCACAACCGCGAAAAAGTTATAACTTTTATGTTTGTCTGTGCCGCAACGCCAAACGTTTTTATAACAAAACTCTCGGCAGACAGCGAAAACTGTTCGGGTACCAAAATCCACGCACAGCGGCCGCTCGCCGCAACATTTTTAATTCTGTCATACGCCGTATTTTCTATGCTTGCCGAATCCGTTCCGTATATGATATTGAACATTTTGAACCTCCCTTTTCCATTCTGTTTGTTTTATATCTTATGTTTGCATCTTTCCGACGTAGCCGCAAATCAAAGAATCAATATATTTTATTGTTGTTGTTTTCAATCAGCATACTCGCCGATTTAATTCCGTCCACCGCCGCACTTACAATTCCGCCGGCATAGCCTGCGCCCTCGCCCGAGGGATACAGACCGCCGATGTTTATGCTTTCAAGGTTTTTACCTCTGATAAATCTTATCGGCGCGGACGTTCTCGACTCTATTCCCGTCAAGACCGCACCGCCGCCCGAAAATCCCGGCATTCTGTGTTCAAAATCACAGAGTCCTCTGCGTAATGTTTCAACAACAAATTTCGGCAGACAATTTTTTATTTCCGCAATTTTAAATCCGCTCGTTACGGTCGGCTCGACTCTTTTGAGCCGCTCGGTCGGGCAATCTTTTACAAAATCCTCGGCGAGCTGTATCGGTGCAGCACCCTCTCCTCCGCCGAGCAGAAATGCAAGTTCCTCATATTTTTGCTGAAGTCTGATTCCGCCGTCCGTACCGATAAAATCGGTCGGACGAACCGGCACAACAAGCGCACTGTTTGCGTTTTCGCCGCTGCGGCTGTGATAACTCATTCCGTTGACCGCAAGCCTGTTTTTCTCGCTTGACGCATTCACAACCACGCCGCCGGGACACATACAAAATGAATAACAGCTCCTGTCCTTTTCGTTATATGTCACACGATAGTCCGCCGGCGGCAAGTCGGTTTTATCCGTCTTTGCTCCGTATTGAAGGTTGTCAATAAACTCTTGGCTGTGTTCTATTCTGACCCCAATCGCAAAGGGTTTCGGTTCTGCCGCCGCTCCCAAACTCAAAAGCCTTTCATATGTATCTCGGCTGCTGTGCCCTATTGCCAAAATCAAATTCTTGCATAAAATTTCTTCATCATCATTTATCACTATCCCCTCGACCCGACCGCCGCTGACCTTTATGTCCGTCAACCGCGTATTAAATCTCACTTCCGCGCCGAGTTCCTGCATACGCCGCCGCATTGTCGTTATAACTCCGCATAAAAGGTCAGTGCCGATGTGCGGCTTTGCCTTGTATAAAATGTCTTTCGGCGCACCGAATTCAACCAGAGTTTTGAGGACAAATCTTTGCCGCGGGTCACTGATTCTCGTTGTCAGCTTTCCGTCCGAAAACGCGCCTGCGCCTCCCTCGCCGAACTGAACATTCGAATTTGTATTTAATATTCCGCTTTTCCAAAAATTCTTGACCGTTACACGGCGGCTTTCCGCGTCTTCGCCGCGTTCGATTATAAGCGGCGGATTTCCCGAAAGGGTAAGAACCCACGCCGCAAAAAGTCCGCACGGACCAAGTCCGACAACAACGGGGCGACTTGACAAATATGCTTTTTTTGGTTTAAGGCTTTCCGTGACTTCCGCACGGCGAATACCTTTGGCAAGTACAGTGTCGTCCGCTGTGCTTGCCGACACCGAATAAACATAATGAATGTTATTTTTTCGGCGCGCGTCAAGGGATTGTCTGTATATCTCGAAATTGTCCGCCGAAATGCAATCAGACCGCACAATATCTCGTGCGGTCTTTATTACGTCTTCGGTTGTATGCCTTATCGGCATTTTTATATTGTCTATAATAATTCGCATACAAATCCACCTATTTTTCAATCGATATTTCGACCTCGGATATATCGTGAAATATTTTCACTCCGTTCGGAATAATAAGTTTAACCTTAACCTTTCCGTTATCCAAAAGTTTATCAAGCGGAATCTGTTCGGTCTTAATCTCGTTTATCTTTGACGAAACATTTTCGTCACCGAAAACATAGACCTCAAACGGGTCGGTTTTATATGAGAAATTCTCAGGCAGCTCCTGTCTGCCGAACTCCGCCTTTACCTCTGCTTTGTGCATTTTAAGAACGGGGCAATGAATATTTACATTATCAACGGATATTGAAATCCTTCCCATAAGAGCGTCAAGCATTGAAATTTCTTTGTTATCCGCACCGTAAAAAACAATCTGTGCGGATGTGTCAATGTCAACGTCTTCATTATTATAATTCAAAACCGCCTCCGCTTTGGATATTTTATCCACCGCCGATTTCGGGCCGCTCAGCGTTACCTTTTTCGGGTCGCAAACAATGTCGCCCGGCATATAATCGGGTGCGAGCGTTCCGATGGTCGAAACCTCTATATCAAGGGTTTTTTCTGCGCTTTTTTCAACCTTTACATTCACCGAATACTCGCTTTGCGAGCTTACGCCCTGATTTTCAAAAGGAATAACAATCTCTATCGGGATATTTGTTTCACCCGTTTCGGTTATCGATGAAATATCCGCCTTTGCAATAATGGTTTTCATATCATTATTGCCCATTTTCTTACGGCTTCCCTTTATTTTGACGGTAACTGTTGTCGCCGACTCGCTTATAACCGCAAGTCCTCTCGAATTAAGGCTTTCGACGCCGATAAACTGAATCGGCAGGTCACGAACCGTGACCTCAATTGCGGGATTCATTACGAGCGCAATATATACCCATATTCCGATGGCAATCAAAACAGATATAATTTTAAGCGCCCCATCGGATGCAAGTAACTTTTTCATCAGCCGCGCCTCCTTTTTGAGAGATTTGACAGCTTGAACCTCGTCTTTGATGAATCTCCTTCATCGCCGTTGCTCACAAGTTCGTTAATTTTTGCACGCAAAGTATCCTCGGTATACCCCGTGGTAAGGACACCTTTATGCGCAATCGATATTCTGCCCGTTTCTTCCGAAACGATTATCGATATTGCGTCCGATTCCTCTGATATACCTATGCCGGCACGATGCCGCGTTCCGTAGGACGTTTTGATATTCGGGTTCTGTGACAGAGGCAATACGCAGCTTGCACGCGCAATTTTATAATTTCTTATTATAACCGCTCCGTCATGCAGCGGCGTATCGGGAACAAAAATGTTCTCAATCAATTCGCTTGTCACCTGTGCGGAAATATCAACACCCGAGCTTATAAGGCTGTCGATATTATCACGCTTTTCTATAATCATAAGCGCACCCGTGCGCGTGTTTGACATCACCTGTGCCGCTTTGGCAATCTCACGTATTACCTGCTGACTCTCTGCACCGGATTCGGAATGCTGAGAAAACAGGTTCGCCGCCGCCGTTCGCCCAACGTGTTCAAGCGCACGCCGAAGTTCCGGCTGAAAGACAATAAGCAAGGCGATAATTCCGAGTTGGAGACAGTGACTTAAAATAAAATACAAGGTATTCAGCTTTGCGAAATAACTTATCTGAGTCGCAACAACAACCAATACAACACCTTTTATAAGCTGTACCGTTCTCGTATCGCGTATAAATTTAAGTGCCTTGTACACAACATACGAAACAATTGCTATATCGATTATATCGGTAATGGTGAAAAGTTCAAGCTGATTAATAGCACTATGATAAAAATTCTGCCACCATGTCATTTTAAGTCACCTCGCTTTTGATTTTTTATTAACTCGCCAATTATCTTAACCCAACGCCGATATTAATATGCCTTGCCCCAGTAAACCATCTTATCCGCAGGCTTTCCGCAGCATATACAGGTATCCGAAATATGTTCTTGTTCAAACGGAATACAACGTGATGTCGCGGTTGTATCTTCTTTTATTTTTAGCTCACATTCTTCACTGCCGCACCACATTGCCTTGACAAATCCGCCTTTTTCGTCAATGAGCTTTTTAAATTCCTCATAATCGGACGCACTCGATGTCTTGCTTTCGCGATTTTCAAGAGCTGCGTTATACATTTGCTGTTGAATCTTATCAAGCATAGCCGAAAGTTCTTCCTCGATATTATCGAGAGAAACAAATGTCTTGCTGCGGTCAACACGGCTTACCAATACCGCCTGATTTTTTTCTATATCTTTGGGTCCGATTTCTATACGAACCGGAACGCCTCTCATCTCATATTCGCTGAACTTCCAACCGGGCGACTTTTCGCTGTCATCAAGCTTAACCCTAAAATCATCGGATAATCTGTCGCGCAAAGCCGCGGCAGCGTCCAACACACCGGGTTTGTGCTGTGCAACGGGTATTATTACCGCCTGTACAGGCGCAATCCTCGGCGGAAGTTTAAGACCTGCGTCATCTCCGTGAACCATAATAATAGCGCCGATTATACGGGTTGACATTCCCCAAGACGTCTGGTGAACATATTCCATTTCGTTCTCTTTGTTCAAATATTGAATACCGAACGCCTTTGCAAATCCGTCACCGAAATTATGGCTTGTTCCCGATTGCAAAGCCTTTCCGTCATGCATCATACTTTCGATGGTGTATGTTTCTTTTGCACCGGCAAATTTTTCTTTCTCGGTCTTTTGACCCTTTATTACCGGAATAGCAAGCTCTTGTTCGCAAAAATCAGCATAAACATTGAGCATCTGAATCGTGCGCTCTTTCGCGTCTTCTTCCGTTGCGTGAGCCGTGTGTCCCTCTTGCCATAAAAATTCCATACTGCGCAGGAAAGGACGTGTTGTTTTTTCCCAGCGTACAACACTGCACCATTGATTATACAGTTTCGGCAGGTCGCGGTAAGACCTGACCGCACCCGCATAATGCTCGCAAAACAGCGTTTCGGATGTCGGACGAACACAAAGTCTTTCGGGGAGCTTTTCCGTTCCGCCCTGTGTCACCCACGCAACCTCGGGTGCAAAACCCTCAACGTGGTCTTTTTCTTTTTGCAGCAAGCTTTCGGGAATAAACATCGGCATATATACGTTTTCAACACCGGTCTTTTTAAATCTCGAATCAAGACCTTTTTGAATATTTTCCCATATTGCATATCCATAGGGCTGAATCACCATACATCCGCGAACGCCCGAATAATCGCAAAGCTGTGCTTTTTTGATTATATCGGTATACCAACGCGCAAAATCTTCACCCATCGGAGTTATCTCTTCCACTAACTTTTTATCCTTATTATTCTCTGCCACTTTAAAACTCATTCCTTCCAAAATACAATTACCTATTATATATAAGTATAAATGAAAACCCGAGTTATGTCAAGGCTTATAATTTTATTTTTGAAATATTTAAGCTAAACTTAATATTTCGAATAAAATTATTTCTTTAAAACACCGAAAGTATTCCGATTTCTTATTAAAAAAGGTCGGATTAAAAAAGGTCGGACAAAACAAATTGCCCGACCTTTTTCTAATCAATGTATACCGTGTTCGATAAAGAATCATACCAAAAACAACAAAATCTCATTTTATTTTAATTTTTCTTCCATAAGAGTGGCAAGAGATTTCGCACGCTCTTTAATCAAGGCTTCATCGCTTCCCTCAATCATAACACGCACAAGCGGTTCCGTTCCGCTCGGACGGATAAGTACCCTTCCGTTGCCGTCAAACTCGGCATTTAACTTTTCTATTGCCGCCCTAATTTCAGGAACAGCCATATATTTATCCTCACTTTTAAACTCATTATTAACTCGTGCGTTCACAAGAACCTGAGGATAAATATTCATTACCGATGCAAGTTCGGACAACGGCTTGTTTGTGCGTTTCATAACCGAAACAAGACTTATTCCGGTAACAAGCCCGTCACCCGTTGTGTTATTGTCAAGCAAGATAACGTGTCCCGATTGTTCGCCGCCTATCTTATGACCGTGTTTGAGCATTTCTTCGAGAACATATCTGTCACCGACTTTGGTCTGTTTTATGTTAAGCCCAAACTTTTCGCCCATTTTAAAGAATCCAAGGTTGCTCATAACCGTTGCAACAACCGTGTTGTCCGAAAGAATACCTCTCTCTTTCATATCCAATGCGCATATTGCCATAATTTTATCGCCGTCAACCTCTGTACCATTTTCGTCCACAGCCAAAACTCGGTCGGCGTCACCGTCAAACGCAAGTCCTGCGTCCGCTCCGCATTTTTTGACAAACTCGCAAAGATTATTCAGATGTGTTGAGCCGCATCCGCTGTTTATGTTGATTCCGTCGGGTTTGTCACAGGTAACAAATACTTTTGCTCCAAGCTTTTCAAGAGCTTTCTTTGCCGTAACGCTCGATGCGCCGTTGGCACAGTCAATGGCAACTTTAAGTCCATCAAGACGAACATCCGTTGTTGACACGGCAAAATCTATATATTTGTCAACCAAAGTTTTATCCTCTGTACAATGGCCTATCCGCTCATGCGTAGCACGAACCACTTCTTCGGATTTATCGAGAATTATTCCCTCAATACGATTTTCGGTTTCATCGCTCAGCTTATATCCGTCACCGTTGAAAAATTTGATACCGTTATGCTCAAAAGGGTTGTGCGATGCCGAAATCATAACGCCTGCATCAAATCCGCATTTTCTCACAAGATAAGCAATAGCCGGTGTGGGAATAACCCCTGCGCTGACAACCTCTGCGCCTATGCTGCAAAGTCCTGCCGTCAGAGCGCACTCTAATATATCACCCGAAATACGCGTATCCTTACCCACAAGGATTTTAGGCTTTTTTCCGCTGCTTTCGGTCAGAACATACGCCCCCGCCTTACCAATTTCAAGCGCAAGTTCGGGTGTAAGCTCTTCGTTTGCTATTCCTCTTACTCCATCCGTTCCGAATAATCTTCCCATATATAAATTCCTCCGAAATTCAAAATCGTATTTTTTAACATATAAATTATATGCTAAAAAATACGATTTGTCAACGTCTATTCGGATTTTTCCGAAAAAATTGTGCAAATACTCGGTACAATCCTCCAAAACGCATTATTAATGTCCAAATGTAAAACGTCTGTTTTTTTGTTCTATCAACATATCTCTTTTTGACAAACGCGGTCAACTTACAAACGCCGTTAAAAGAGCATACATAAGCGGAATCGTTATTACGCAAAGAGTATGTGAAATCATCGCCATTGACGCACCGGTCGATGTATCGCCGCCGTAAGCCGCCGGGAATACAACCGTATTCAATCCGAGCGGTGTTCCGAACGCAATCAAAGTCAGATAAAGCGCACCTTTATCTGCCCCGATAAAATGCAATATGACCATAAACAAAAGCGGCAGAACAATAAGCCTCAGCGCTGTTGCGATATACACGGCTTTGTTCTTTAAAAGTCCGACAATATTATATCCGCCGATTACAAATCCGGTTAAAATCATTGCAAGAGGTCCCATACATGACGCACAGTTCGTCACAGTAGATTTTATAAATGACGGAACATATTCCGCTGCCCCTGTCAAACCGAGCAAAGCCCCTATGATAATTGACACAAAAATCGGGTTCAGCAAGTTTTTCAAGGCGCTGCCGCTGTTATTTCCTCTGGGAATAAGAATAATCACACCCCATGTATAAACCGCAACATTAAGCGGCAGGATATACAGCATATAATTATAGAGCATTTTATCGCCCATAATCGCCGGCACAATCGCATTGCCCATAAAAGAAAAGTTTCCGAACGCAAGCGCGTATTTATAAATATTTCTTTTATATGCATCATCGCGCGCAAACACTTTTGACAGCGGAAGAGCAATCACAATCGCAATCACAAGTGCAATTGCACTGTACAGAATAAGCTGATAATTCTCGGATACGGATTGGACCGTACAATATTTCATAAATGTGTTTATGATAAGTGCAGGCACAAAGAAATAATTCTCGAGTTTTGACAAAACCGTTGCCGTATTATCGGGCGCAAGTTTAAGCTTGTTTGCACCGAATCCGATAAGCATACACAAAAACATAACCAACATGGGCGACAGAGTCGCCTTAAAAGTTTCAAACAATTTATAACATCCTCTCTCTATTATCCGATACGTTAAAAATGTACCTGCTGATTTGGGTCACCATCAGCTATAATAAGCTGATGCAAGATATTTGCCGCGCGCCAAACAAGCTCGTCACAAGGTCTCTTTCGATAAAATTCCGCGGTTCTCGGCGTTGAAACGGGTGTTGAGTCAATTTCTCGCTTTTCATCTTCATTCACTTTAATTTTAAGGACATTAGGTTCTAAATTTGTACCCGTCAAAAGATTTTTACAAATTATCGAACCGTTACTGTTCTTAAACTGCTCCGCTAATTCTTGTATCAAGGCATAATGCTTGTCCTTTGCCTCTTTATCTTTCGGGTCGGAATATCCGTAAAGCACTCCGGCAACAATAAACATTCCCGATACCGCACCGCATACTTCTCTCATTCTGCCCATTCCGCCGCCGAAAGACGACGCAAGTTTTATCGCGGTATCAAAATCCATCCCCATCTCTCCTGCAAACGCTCCTACCACTGCCTGGGCGCAATTATACCCCTCTTTAAACAACCGCCTTGCTCTTTCCGCTTTTTTATCATACATAATTATCCCTACCGTTCTATTTTGAATTTTTATATTCCAAAAGCGCCTTTGCAAGCTGGTCGGGACATGATGTTCCCCTGCCGTTGCAATCAATACCGCTGAGCAGAGATATAAGCTTATCTATATCCATTCCCTCAGCGAGTTTTTGAACACCTTGAGTGTTTCCGCTGCATCCGCCGCAGAATTTTACATTGTGTACTGTATTTCCGTCAACTTCAAAATCAATTTCTCTCGAACACGTTCCGTGTGTTTTATAACTGTATTTATCCATTTTTATTTTCCTTTCTTAAAGTAAACACCGATTGATTTTCGCACATATATTACATAAAAACTTTAAATTCAAATTTTCAATGATTACTTGTCCTATTTTATTTTGAGATGCATCGGCAAACCGTTTTTATAAATGATATTCATCTCGCCCATAATCAACGGCCGTGCATATTTAATAAACTCATCGCTTACATAAGTATTATCATTAACTATCCATTCGGACGGCACAGTCTTTTCTATATTGGCTATGCTTTTAATATCCGCCGTTTCAACACTGTACACGTATTCCGAATTATCGAAAATACGCCGAATCACCGACATTTCTGCCGTCCTTCCGTTAAATGCGGCTTTCACCGCCGCAGCACCTGTTGCAACAGCCTCATTAATATCCTGCTTAGACGCAAAATGCGCCGCACTTCGCTGAAGAGTACTGATTTCGATTCCTCTTGCCTTTACGCCGAGAGTTTTTCCGAGATAATTCGCCAAGAATTGTCCCGTACCGCTCATTATTTTATGTCCGAATGCGTCAAGACCCGCGTATACTGACCCTGCCGCCGCAACATACTCTCCGTTTGAATCGCGCAATGCCTCGGATACAGCAAGCACAACAGTGTCTTTTTCGGCAAGCAGTTTTTTCACTTTATCAGTACATTTTTCTATATCAAATGCCGTTTCAGGAAGATAAATCAAATCAACCCCACAGCAATCGTCATCTTTTGCCAGTGCCGCCGATGCGGTAAGCCACCCTGCGTTTCTTCCCATTATTTCTATTACTGTAACGGATTTAAGGTCATAAACCGAGCTGTCGCATATTATTTCTTTTACCGATGCGGCAATATATTTTGCCGCACTTCCGAATCCCGGAGTATGATCCGTTACCGCAAGGTCATTATCAACCGTTTTCGGCGCACCCATAAATCTTATATTACTTCCGATTTTTTTGGCATATTCCGAAAGTTTGGCAATGGTATCCATTGAATCGTTACCGCCGATATATACCAAACAAAAGATTTCGAGCTTGTCCAATATTTTAAAAAGTTTTTCATATATCTGCGGCTCTTCCTCATAATTCGGAAGCTTGTACCTACAGCTTCCGAGCGCCGCCGACGGGGTTTGTTTTAAAATATCGCACTCCCTGTCACCTATAATATATTGTGACAAATCAGCGTATTTTTCATTCAAAAGTCCTTGTATTCCGCCAATCATTCCGTAAACTTTGTCCGCACCCTGTGCGACCGCCTCGGTATACGCACCCGCAAGAGTAGCGTTTATCACCGCTGTAGGGCCGCCAGATTGACCGATTATAACATTTTTCACCGGTATACCTCCGTTTTGATTTTTGCATTTAAAAGCGGACAGCAAATATTGCCGCCCGCTTTTGTTTTTAAAGAGTATGTTTAATATACAGATTTTTATCCGTATGCCGCCGAAATACAACTCAACCGTATTTCAGCCAAGGTCTGAATCTTAAAATCAGATATTTCTTCCGATTAAGCCCAATTCAGATTCCTCTTCAGCAGCCTGAAAAGTAGGATAAACCTCAATCTCATTATACTGTCCGATACCTGTTCCGGCAGGAATAAGCTTACCGATAATAACGTTCTCTTTAAGGCCAATCAGCGGGTCTTTCTTGCCTTTGATTGCCGCATCGGTAAGAACACGAGTTGTTTCCTGGAACGATGCCGCCGATAAGAATGATTCGGTTGCCAAAGCAGCCTTTGTTATACCCATAAGCTGTATCGAGAATTCAGCGGGTTCTCCACCCTCTGATATTACCTTATTGTTTATATCTTCAAGCTCATAAATGCTTATAAGCGAACCCGTAAGCAATCCGGTATCACCGGCAGATTCAACCTTAACTTTGTGCATCATCTGTCTTACGATTACCTCGATGTGTTTATCATTAATATCAACGCCCTGTAATCTGTACACACGCTGTACTTCTTGAATAAAGTAATTCTGTACGGCGGTTGCACCCAGAATTGCAAGAATATCATGCGGATTGAGCGAACCCTCTGTCAACGGGTCACCTGCATTTATTTCTTGTTCGTCACGAACCTTTATTCTCGAACCGAACGGTATCATATATGTTGCCGATTCGCCCGTTTCTTCGTTCATAACGATTATTTCACGCTTGTTTGCAACCTCGGTAATACGAACACGACCCGATATTTCGGATATGATTGCAACACCCTTAGGCCTTCTTGCTTCAAACAATTCTTCGACACGCGGAAGACCCTGTGTGATGTCATCACCTGCGACACCGCCGGCGTGGAATGTACGCATTGTAAGCTGTGTACCCGGCTCACCGATTGACTGTGCGGCAATGATTCCGACAGCCTCACCGACATTAACCGGCGTTCCGTTTGAAAGGTTATGACCGTAACATTTAGCACATACGCCGATTTTGCTGCGGCACTTAACAACAGAACGGATTTTAACTTCTTTAATTCCTGCGGCAACTATTTGTTTAGCCTTAGCAGCCGAAATCATCTCGTTTTCGCCTATGATGAATTCACCTGTTTCGGGGTTGACAATCGCTTCGGTTGTGGTTCTGCCTTCAAGTCGGTCAATCAACGGTTCGATAATTTCGTTTCCGTCACGAATATCCGAAACGATAATTCCGTCACGAGTTCCGCAATCTTCTTCACGAACTATTACGTCTTGCGATACGTCAACCAGACGACGAGTTAAGTAACCCGAGTCGGCTGTACGCAGCGCGGTATCGGTAAGACCCTTACGCGCACCGTGAGTAGAAATAAAGTATTCAAGGACGGTAAGACCCTCACGGAAGTTCGAACGAATCGGAATCTCGATTGTACGACCCGATGTATCCGCCATAAGTCCGCGCATCGCGGCGAGCTGACGCATCTGGTTTACACTACCACGAGCACCGGAGTTCGCCATCATATATATAGGATTGAGCTGTTTAAGGTTATCCATCATTGCGTCAGTTACTCGATTCGACGTTTCGCTCCAGATAGCAATTATATGACGATGCCGTTCTTCATCGGTCAAAAGACCTCTGCGGTATTTTCTCATAACCTTGTCAACTTTTTCTTCCGCCTCGGCAAGCAACGCCTGTTTTGCCTCAGGTATCTTCATATCGTCAACGCAGACGGTTATTGCACCTATCGTGGAATACTTATATCCCATTGCTTTTATGTTGTCAAGCAAAGTTGCCGTCTCGGTAATTCCGTGAATTTTTATCGAAGCGTTAATAATCTTTCCGAGCAGCTTTTTATCAACACCCGGTTCAACATTATCATTGATTGCCTCTTTAACCGCCGGCTTTTTAAGAACGCCGTCACCTATTTCAAGTTCAAACACCTTTGACGGGTCATCTCTGTTAACAAATCCCAAATCTTGAGGAATCTTTTCATTAAATATGAGCCGTCCGACAGTGGCATCAATCATACCTGTCCGCGGCAAGCCGTTTATAATCTTTGTCACTCTGACCTTAATCGGCGCGTGCAGTCCGACCGCATGGTTGTTATAAGCCAAAACAGCCTCTTCTCTGCTTGAAAATACCTTGCCTGTACCAATCTCGGTATCGTCTTTTAATGTCAGATAATAGCTTCCGAGAACCATATCCTGTGTCGGTACGGTTACAGGCTTTCCGTCCTGAGGTTTGATAAGGTTGTTGGCGGACAACATAAGGAATCTCGCCTCTGCCTGTGCCTCGGTCGAAAGCGGAAGGTGAACAGCCATCTGGTCACCGTCAAAGTCAGCATTAAACGCCGTACAAACGAGAGGATGCAGCTTTAACGCCTTACCCTCAACCAAAACGGGTTCAAATGCCTGAATACCAAGCCTGTGCAGAGTAGGTGCACGGTTCAACAGAACGGGATGCTCTGATATTACATCTTCCAATACATCCCATACTTCGGGCTGAACACGTTCAACCTTTCTCTTTGCCGATTTTATGTTATGCGCAAGCCCGTCCGATACAAGTTTTTTCATCACGAACGGCTTGAACAGTTCAAGCGCCATCTTTTTGGGAAGTCCGCACTGATAAATCTTAAGTTCAGGACCTACCACTATAACGGAACGGCCCGAATAGTCAACACGCTTACCCAAAAGGTTCTGACGGAAACGTCCCTGTTTACCCTTTAACATATCCGAAAGGGATTTGAGCGGACGGTTGCTCGGACCGGTTACGGGTCTGCCTCTGCGGCCGTTATCAATAAGAGCGTCAACCGCCTCTTGCAGCATACGTTTTTCGTTTCTTACTATTATTTCGGGTGCGTCCAAATCCAAAAGACGCTTTAATCTGTTATTTCTGTTTATTACACGTCTGTAAAGGTCGTTAAGGTCGGATGTTGCAAAACGACCGCCATCAAGCTGTACCATAGGTCTTATTTCGGGCGGTATTACCGGAATAACGGTAAGTATCATCCATTCGGGTTTATTGCCCGAATGACGGAACGCCTCAACAACTTCCAAACGGCGAACGGTACGAATCTTCTTTTGACCCTTTGCTCCGTCCAAATCGGCGCGCAACTCATCATAAAGTTTATCGAGGTCTATAGCCTGTAACATTTCAAGAATAGCCTCGGCGCCCATTCCGGCACGGAATACATCGCCGTATTTTTCATAATTTTCAGTATATTCTTTTTCAGACAAAATCTGGTTCTTGCTGAGAGTCGTTTTGCCCGGATCTATAACCACATACGCCGCAAAGTACAAAACTTTTTCAAGCGCACGCGGTGACATATCAAGGATAAGTCCCAAGCGGCTCGGTATTCCCTTAAAATACCAAATATGCGATACGGGAACAGCCAGCTCGATATGACCCATACGTTCACGCCGAACCTTTGAACGCGTAACCTCAACACCGCAGCGGTCACAAACAACGCCCTTATAACGCACTCTTTTATACTTTCCGCAATGACACTCCCAGTCCTTTTGCGGACCGAATATGCGCTCACAGAATAAGCCGTCTTTTTCGGGCTTTAGAGTTCTGTAATTTATAGTTTCCGGTTTTTTTACTTCGCCGCGCGACCATTCTCTGATCTTTTCGGGTGAAGCAAGACCGATTTGAATAGCGTCAAAATTTTGATATTCGCTTTTTTGATTTTCACTATTCTGATATTCACTCATATTGAATCTACCTTTCCGTCTCACATATTCACACGCTGTCTGCCGTGAGATTGACAGACAATCAATCTTATATTATAAATACCGAATCAGTATAATTCATCATCATCCGTATCTTCGTCTTCCGCAATGCTGTCGAGAGATTCAAGACCTTCGGCATCGAGATAATCTATGTCGTCGGATTCTTCACCTATTATCGACGCCATCAAATCATCATCATCGTTCTCGTCATCGCCGATTATATCATCGAGTTCCGAATCATCGTAATCTGTTTCCAACTCGCTGTTCTCTTCGAGTTCATCCTTTTCGGCATCCGAAATATTAACCGGCAAATCAATATCGTCATCGTCAATCGATTCTTTAAGAATGATTTCGTTATTATCCTTATCCAATACTTTCATATCGAGAGCAAGGCTCTGTAATTCTTTAATAAGAACCTTAAACGATTCCGGAACACCCGGTTCGGGTACGTTTTCGCCCTTAACGATGGCCTCATACGTCTTAACACGGCCGACAACGTCATCGGATTTAACCGTCAGGATTTCCTGAAGGGTATAGGCCGCGCCGTAAGCCTCAAGCGCCCAAACCTCCATCTCACCGAAACGCTGTCCGCCGAACTGTGCCTTACCGCCGAGCGGCTGCTGCGTAACGAGAGAGTACGGACCGGTTGAACGAGCGTGAATCTTGTCGTCAACCAAGTGAGCAAGTTTAAGATAATGCATATATCCGACCGTTACCGGATTATCAAACGGTTCACCGGTACGTCCGTCATACAAAAGGGTTTTTCCCGTTTTGTCAAGACCTGCTTTTTCAAGAGCCTCAACAATATCTTCCTCGGTTGCACCGTCAAAAACAGGTGTAGCAATCTTCCACCCCAGTGCTTTTGCGGCATATCCGAGATGCACCTCCAATACCTGACCGATGTTCATACGCGAAGGTACGCCCAACGGGTTCAAGACAATCTGGAGAGGTGTTCCGTCAGGCAGGAACGGCATATCTTCCTCGGGAAGAATACGCGAAATAACGCCCTTATTACCGTGACGACCCGCCATTTTATCGCCGACAGAGATTTTCCTCTTTTGCGCGATATAACAACGTACAATTTGTGTAACACCCGGCGGCATATCATCACCGTTTGCTCTTGTAAACACTTTTACATCTACTATAATACCATATTCACCGTGAGGAACTTTAAGCGAAGTATCACGTACTTCTCTTGCCTTTTCGCCGAATATCGCACGCAAAAGTCTTTCCTCAGCCGTAAGCTCGGTTTCACCCTTTGGTGTAACCTTTCCGACAAGAATATCTCCGGCACCGACCTCTGCACCGATTCGGATAATACCTCTCTCATCCAAATCTCTGAGACTGTCCTCACCTACATTCGGAATATCCCTTGTTATTTCTTCCGGGCCAAGTTTGGTTTCGCGCGCTTCTATTTCGTATTCCTCTATATGAATTGAGGTGAATATATCATCTTTTACAAGCTGTTCGTTAAGCAAGATAGCATCCTCATAGTTATAACCTTCCCAAGTCATAAATCCTATAAGAATATTACGTCCCAAGCCTATTTCGCCGTTCTTTGTTGACGGTCCGTCGGCGATAATATCGCCCTTTTCGACTCTTTCACCCTCAGAAACGATAGGTCTTTGGTTGACGCACGTTCCTTGGTTCGAACGTGTATATTTGATAAGCTTGTATTTATCCTTTTTATGTTCGTCATTCTTTATGACAATTTCTGTTGCCGATACTTTATCGACAACACCACCCTCTTTCGCAAGAATACAAACACCCGAATCGCGAGCCGCCTTGTATTCCATACCCGTTCCGACAATCGGAGATTCCGGCATAAGCAGTGGAACAGCCTGACGCTGCATATTCGAACCCATCAAAGCACGGTTAGCGTCATCGTTTTCAAGGAACGGTATCATCGCCGTTGCGATTGACATAACCTGTCGCGGCGAAACGTCCATATAGTCAACGCGCATCGGCGGCACTTCGATAAATTCATCTTTATATCTGGTAACTACCTTTTTGTTGACGAATCTGTCATTTTCATCGAGAGGTTCTGTTGCCTGTGCAACATAAAAACCTTCTTCAACGTCTGCGGTCATATACTGTACATCTTTTGTAACAATACCCGTTTCTTTATCAACTCTGCGATACGGTGTTTCGATAAATCCGTATTCGTTTACTTTTGCATAACCGCTGAGCGAGTTGATAAGACCGATATTAGGTCCTTCAGGTGTTTCTATGGGACACATACGTCCGTAATGCGAGTGGTGAACGTCACGTACCTCAAATCCGGCACGCTCACGCGAGAGACCGCCCGGTCCGAGTGCCGACAGTCTTCTCTTATGGGTCAATTCACCGAGGGGGTTAATCTGATCCATAAACTGTGAAAGCTGTGACGAACCGAAGAACTCTTTAACCGATGACGTAACAGGTCTGATATTAATCAGATTTTGAGGTGTAATCGTATCAAGGTCTTGTGTTGTCATACGTTCTCTTACCGCACGCTCCATACGCGATAAGCCTATACGGAACTGGTTCTGTAAAAGCTCACCGACACTGCGCAGACGGCGGTTACCCAAATGGTCAATATCATCTATCTCGCCGACACCTGCCGCGAGGTTTCCTACATATGATATAGACGCGATAATATCATCTTTTAAGATGTGCTTGGGGATAAGCTCGTCACGTCTGTCATAAAGAGCCTGTTTGAACTCATCCGAATTCATATTGGGGTATTGTTCCAATATTTCATCGAGAACAATTGTTCTTACTCTTTCGTAAATACCGTAATCTCTTAAATTATAGTCAACAAAATCATTAAGGTCAATCATATTGTTAGATATAACCTTTGTTTTTTGACCGTCAACATCGAGAACAATATCATTAACTTTCGCTTTTTCAAGAGCCAAAGCCATTTCTTTTGTTATAACATCGCCCTCTGTGACAATCAGCTCGCCCGTTTCGGGGTCTGCAATTGTCTGTGCCGAAACAAATCCGCAAATACGGTTTGACAGACGGAGTTTTTTATTGAATTTATATCTTCCGACTCTTGCCAAATCATATCTTTTGGGGTCAAAGAAAAGATTTTGTATAAGAGAACTTGCACTCTCAACCGTGGGCGGTTCGCCCGGGCGGAGTTTTCTGTATATTTCAAGAAGACCCTCATCCACCGAAGTGGTAGTGTCTTTTTCCATCGTTGCAATAAGACGTGCATCCTCGCCGAAAAGCTCGGTTATGCTTGCGTCCGTACCGAATCCGAGCGCACGGATAAGTACGGTAACGGGCATCTTTCTGTTTCTGTCGATACGAACATAGAATATATCATTGCTGTCCGTTTCGTATTCGAGCCAAGCACCTCTGTTGGGTATAACCTGTGATGAAAACAGCTTTTTACCCAGCTTATCGAATTCCTGAGAATAGTATACACTTGGGGCACGAACAAGCTGTGACACGATAACACGCTCTGCACCGTTTATAATAAACGTACCGGAAGGAGTCATAAGCGGAAAATCGCCCATAAAAATTTCCTGTTCTTTTATTTCGCCGGATTCCTTATTGATAAGACGAACCTTAACACGAAGCGGCGCAGCATAAGTCGCATCTCTTTCCTTACACTCTTCTATATCATACTTAGGTTCGTCATCCAAACGGTAATCGATGAATTCCAAAAGGAGATTTGCGTTATAATCCGCAATCGGCGAAACATCATGAAAAACCTCTTTTAATCCCTCTTTCAGAAACCAGTTATACGAGTTTATCTGAATCTCAATCAGATTGGGCATCTCTAAAACCTCGTTGATTTTTCCGTAACTCATACGAGTATTTCTGCCCAGTTTCACAGGATGTACCATAAAACCGCTCACCTCATTAAAAAAATTTTCTAAACAGCTGTGAAAATCATTGTATTAACATATCTCAACGCATTGTTACCTGTCGCATAAAATTATTAGTTTATACCGAAAAACAACGTAATAACGCGCTTTTTGTCGGTATGTATTTGCGTTTTTTTAATAGGTTAAAACAGCAAATACGCAAACTTTCGCACTATAAACAGATAGTTATTATACCATACAAAAATATGCTTGTCAAGAGGGTTTGAAATAAAATATAACCAAAAACAATCGTTCTTTTTTGTGTTTTTTGATTTTGTCTCGGTTTTGTAACCGAAATTTAATAATAATTAATCATTTTATTAACTTAAAAATTCCTTTTCTTCTTATATAAAAAGACAGGGACTTGACACCCCGATAAAAAATGTCTTTTGGGGTTAAAATCAAATCCCTGTCGTTAATTTTTTTAAGTATTATCTCAAAATTCTTATCTGCTGACCCGGAAAGATACTGTCCGAAGTCATATTATTATTCTCCTTTATGTCATCAACCGTTGTGTGATAAAGCTTTGCTATATTCCAAAGAGTATCACCGCTTTTAACAAAGTATATTATAATACATGGCTGTCTTTCCGCGTTGCTGTCCTCCGAAACTTCTATATCCGTAATAATCGGAATTTCTTCATCATTAAACGAGCGAATACACATTCCGAGAACCACTCTTAGGTCAATACTCCTGTTTCCGTTCATCGTATAGCTGACGTGTTCGGCAAAAATCTTTGCATCACAAACCGAACCGCCGCTGACGCCCGGAGCCGACAGAGTATGCGCAAATTCGGTTTTGTCCGAGAATGCCCCGACAGGACGTTCGGCATCATCCGATAAATATAATATGTTGCTGTTTAAAGTTCCGTTTACCGTTATTTCACCGTTGCCTACTCTTATATTGTCAACCGCGGCACTTACAGCCGCATCGCACAAAGAGGAAATATCCGCCATTCCCTCGGGCACAGCAACCTCGGTTTTGTGTGTAAACTGTGCCGTTGTATTGTCAACGAGCTGTTCTATGCTTCTTTTTTCCGATATGATTTTGGTTTCACCGTTCAGAGAATATGCGTCCGAAATGACCGACGGTTCAAATATCTTGTGTCCTCTTATGACTGTTCCCAATCCGAGTTCGATTCCTATAATTCTCGGCTCGCCGTCGGAATCATCACAAATCTCACAAAACATATCCGAAACGCAATAATCTATCTCTCCCTCCATATCTTCTTCCGCGCCGTCCGCATCTATAATCTCATCGAAAGGCAAAGTATATTCATCACAGCAAACCTCTCCGTCCTCATCGGAGGTATAAAGGGTACATATTCTCACCTGACCCTTTACCGCGGCTTTTCCGTCAAGCATGGTGAACTCATCGGATTGAGGAAAAACAATGGTTTTTAAAATTTCCGCAACAGGCGGCTTATCGGACGAAATTTCGTGTTTTTCATTTAATTTAATACGGTTTTCACAATAAATCTCGTTTGAACATAGCCTCAGCGAGCGCGTTTGGGTGCAAAGTGCGGATTCTTCATCGCATGAAACCGGGACTTCAAATTCAATTGTGCGGCAAAGTTTTGTATCTGTTCCGAGTACACATCTCAAACTCATCTTTCGGCTGTTTATGAGAGTATACGCAAAACTTTCGGGTTCAATCTCGACACAAAGCCTTAAATTATCGTCTTTTTGCGGAACATCCGCATTATATGTAAAATCTTTTGTCGCGCTCAACGTTTTTACCTTACTCATAACATCTCCGTCCGGAGCATACAAAACCGTCATAACAACCGTTCCGTTTATACATATTTTTCCGCCGCTCAACGATTTTTCACTTACCGCGGCATAGCCGCTTACATCCAAAACTTTAAGAATATCCGGGTTTATATCCGGAACATTTACATCCGTTTCAACCGTTATGCGGCTGTTTTTTTGATACACTGTATCACAGGCTTGTATCAGTTCTTTATTTAATTTTACCGTCATGGCATATACCTCTCTTTTCGTAGCATTGTCTTTTATACTTTGTTACATTATATGATTATACTCTCTGCAATATTCCGATATAATAATTTAAAATCAATAGCTCTGACGATAATGTTTCCCTTGTTCCACAGATTTCATGTTGATAAACTGTGGCTTGTTTGTTAATAACTTCCTCTGAAACAAATCTATCTTGTAATCTGTTTGTAACACTGTTGAAACTTTTTATTAAATTAACAGATAAAAAAACATTTTTCCGCAAGTAATATTACGTTTTTATTACACAAATATTACTTTTCAACACAATTAACATCCTCTACACCCACGACAACCAAAAAATAAATATATATTATTTTATAATATCTCAAAAAACGAAGTATAAAAAATTTTAAAGACAGACAAAAATAAATCTTTACACTTTGCTGACTTTATGTTATACTGAATGACGGCTGTTAGTTTCAGTATAAATATGCAAAAGAGGGTGAACTTTTGTTCAGCAAAATTTTTTTTAAGTTTTCTTTAATATGCGTTTCCGCCGTTGCAGCGGTTTTGCTTATTATAAGCATTATAATACCTGTGAGTGATACCTATTTTTATTTTAACCGAATGAAAAGTGAATTATACACAGTTTCCGAAAGTAATTTCGGTGACAATCTGAACAACATAATTTTATCACAAGCCGATATAAATGAAAAAGAAAAGAATATTTCAAATCTTATAAGCGATTATTCGGGTCAGCTCGCTTTAAACGAAAACCGAAAGTTGTATATCTTTGATAAAGATTATAATTATATCGCACCGAAAGAACAGAGCGGCGATATAAGAGAAAAAAGCGAAAATCTAAGCAATGTATCGGACGAAGCGGATAAAAATTTATGTTCGTTATTCGGCGATTTTATCGATTGTGCGGCTTTTGCAAAGGGCGGAACAAATTCTTATATTCTTTACATAAGAGATAACCGAACGGATTTGAGAATGCTTATTTATCACGGATTCAAATTTTTTGCGTTGGGTGGAATTATTTCGCTGGCGGCGGCGCTGCTCGTTGCGCTTTTCTTAACATTGCGCATAGCAAAGCCGATACTTAAAATAACCAAGCGTGCAGAGGGTTTTCAGCAAGGCGAATTATATGAGAGCTTTGATGACATCAAAAGCAGTGAGTTTTCGGGGCTTGCGGACGCGGTGAATCATATGGGATATGTTATGACAGAGAGCATACAGAGAATGAACGCGGACAAGCATCGGGTTGAGGTAATATTAGAGCATATAAACAACGGAATTATGACATTTGATAACGAGCAGCAGCTTATACAGATAAATTCGGCGGCGCGAAGAATTTTAAAGATAGGAAACAAAAGCGCAAAAGAAATAACTTTTGATAAATTCTTTAAGGAACTCAGTCTTGAAGTCAGAATGGCTGAATTTTCGTACCTCGAAAAATCGAATACTATTGAAAAAGAGATAAAAAACGGCGGAGGTTATATAAAGGCGTGGTTTATTCCTTTTAAAATGGACAGCGAACGCAATGCAGGCGTTGTTTGCGTGTTTGAGGATATAACAGACCAGTTTAATGTTATGTCGGCAATGCGCAAGTTTGTTGCTGACGTTTCGCATGAGCTTAAAACGCCGATAACCGTTATAAGCTCGTATACCGAAACGGTTCTGAACAGTTATCTCGATGATAAGGCAATGACAGCGAATCTTTTAAACATAGTCTATCGCGAAGCGGGAAAAATGACCGAACTTATTCAAAATCTTTTGGATATAAGTAAGTATGAAATGAATGCGGTGCATCGTCACGATGAACCTTTTTCGATAGACGATATGCTGAATTCCCTTGTTGAAACGTTTAAGCTTCAGGCAGAGAAGAAAGAGCTTACACTCAAATACACAAGAATGAATGAGATACCCGAGTTTATCGGTTCGCGCGGCGATGTCGAAAGAGCAGTAAAGAATATCATATCAAATTCGATCAAATACACATCAAAAGGTGATAAAATAAATATATTTGCCGGAAAGCTGCATAATGATATTTATATCAAGGTCGAGGACACGGGCTGGGGGATTCCCGAAAATAAATTGGGACACCTGTTCGAGAGATTTTATCGTGTTGAGGACGAGGCGCGCAGCCGTGACAAAGGCGGAACAGGTCTCGGACTTTCGATAGCGAAAGAGATAATAGAAAGCTACGGCGGACATATTAAAATTGAATCCGAATATACCAAGTATACGCGTGTTACAATTACATTGCCGATAAAATGAGAAAAAAATAAAGGGTTCGGCGTATCAGCCGAACCCTTTAACTTTTTTGAGTGTTTGGTTAGCAATCAAAGGATTCTAAATAGTTATCTAAAACCCAACCCCATTGTCCGTTATAAAGAACACGGACAAAAGTATTGTTATCACCCATAGGATTATGAGCGAAAGAACCATATGTATAAACCCAAGCACCGAGAGGAACTTTAGCCAATCTTGTTGCGTTTACGGAAGGCTCGGATCTGAGTGATACCCATTCGTTGCAATTTACAACCATCATATAAAAAGGTGTACCGTCATCGTAGTAGTGATAGCAAATTGTATCTTTAGCAGATTCTGCGAAATCTTTGTCTGCCTTTTCTTCTTGTTGATTTATTCTTTGCTTTGCTGCGCCCAAATAATCGAGAGCGTATTGCTGCTGACCTGAATTCATAGAACCCCAATTATAATCACAGAACCATTGAAATTCATCGCGTGCCTCATAATACAGTCCGCGGTTGAAATAGTTTATTCCCTTTTTCATACCGTTATCAAATTCCCATGTTGACATCGCAAAAGCCGAAATTCCCGAAAAAATTATACTGCCTGCCAAAATACCGCTGATTAATTTTTTTAGTTTCATAACAAAAACTCCTTTAAATTTAATAATTTTATAAAAAATAACTTCCTCAGAGTAAATAAATGTTCATTTACTCTTTGTTTAATTATATCTCAAAATGAGATATTTGTCAATAGTTTTGTTAATATTAATATATAATTATATCAAAAGGCGGTGTATGCGGTGCGTTTGAGAGATTTAAGAGAGGATAATGACTTAACTCAGACACATATAGCAAAATTATTGAACATAAAACAGAATACTTATTCTCAATATGAGAGCGGTGTGCGGCAAATTCCGATTGACACTCTTGTTAAACTGTGTAAATTTTATAATACATCCGTTGATTATATAATAGGTCTTACGAACGAAAAAAGACCGTATCCGAGAAAATGAGCCGATTTTTCCGTGTTAATCGGAAAAGTTCGGCTCATTTTTATCTGCTTGAATTTTTGAATATAAACAGCCGCAAAAATTTTGACGATATAAACCGTATTTTTTCGAAAGCTCAATAGAACGCTTATAACCTTCGCGTTTTTTAAAATCGGACGGCAAGTACGAAACGCCGTATTTTTCGCTGATTTCTGACCCTATCCGATTGATAAGCTGTGCGTTTTTCAGAGGGCTTATACTGAGGGTTGTGACAAAATAGTCAAAGCCGTAAAGCTTTGCAATCTCCGCTGTTTTATCAAGTCTGAGCCTAAAACATTCAACGCATCTCATACCGCCCTCGGGTTCTTTTTCAAGACCTTTTGCTATTTCGGCGTATTTTTCGCTTTCGTAATCGCAATCCATAAAACTTACTTTATTATTCGTATTATCGTCCGAAAACCTTTCGTGTATAAAGCGTATTTGTTCGGCTTTGCGCTTTTCATACTCCTCTTTCGGGGATATATTCGGATTATAATACAAAACGGTTATATAAAAATAATCATTCAGGTATTCAAGTACATAGCTGCTGCACGGGGCGCAGCAGCTGTGTACCAAAAGTTTCGGGCGTACATTATCCTTTTTTATATTTTCTAAAATTTTATCCAGAATTTTTTGATAGTTTATCTTGTTCATAATTTTCACATATTTATCTTATATAGTTTGTTTTGATTTTTGCCTCGGGTTTGGGTTTGTTTATACCGTTTTCCGCGCCGTGATTAATGCATTTTAAAAGCCATGCCATATTTCTTCCGAGGACTCGCATTGTCTGAACGCCCTCTTCGTCCTGCATAACTTCTTCGGGGGTGTTTCCGTGTACCATATTCCAATAATTCGATGAAACAATCGGCATATTTAATATGGAAAAATATTTGTTTATCTGGTCGAACGTTGCGGTCGCTCCGCCGCGGCGACAGCTCGCAACAGCCGCACCGGGTTTGTATGCAAAAGCCGAACCGCCGGCATAACAGGCTCTGTCCATAAGTGAGGTAACCGCTCCGCTCGCCGCGGCATAATGGACGGGTGTTCCGACAACAACGCCGTCGCATTCGCGCATTTTATCGATACAGTCGTTCACGGCATCGTTATTGAATACACAGTGACCGTTGCCGCTTTTGGTGCATCCGCCGCAGCCGATACAGCCCTGAATCGGTTTTGAACCGACATCAAAAATTTCATAATCTATCCCGTTTGCGTTAAGCTCTTTTCCGACAATTTCAAGAGCTGTCCTTGTGCATTTGTTTCCTCGCGGACTTCCGTTTATAAGTAATACTTTCATAAGCCAAAACTCCTTTAAATTTTTATACAATAAAATAATGCATTATAAACGAATGCATTATTTTATTATACTTTATATTTTATTTCATTATTCCGTTTTTGTCAATAGCCGAATTCAGAACCGCTATTATAAGAGAACCGACATCGGCGAAAACCGCCGCCCACATTCCGACGATTCCGAGTGCACCGAGAACCAAAACGGCAGCTTTGACAATAAGAATGAACGTGATATTTACATAAACCTTTTTGATTGTTTCCTTTGCAATTTTAACCGCTGTCGAAAGTTTGGTAAGGTTGTCATCCATAATTACAACGTCTGCCGCCTCTATTGCTGCGTCAGAGCCTATGCCGCCCATTGCTATACCGACATCCGCCGCCGCAAGTGCGGGGGCATCGTTGATTCCGTCACCAACATATGCCGAGATACCCGAATTTTTCATTATCTCTTTTGCAAGTTCAAGTTTATCCTCGGGTAAAAGTGACGAGTGAACCTCATCGATACCGACAAGACCGGCAACCTCGTTGGCAATCTTTTTGTTGTCACCCGTAAGCATAACTGTTTTTGATACGCCACATTCTTTTAAAAGTCGGATTGCTTTTTGAGAATTACTCTTTATGGTGTCGGATATAACTATGTGACCGGCGTACTTTCCGTCAACGCCGACATGAACGGTTGTGCCGCTCTTGTGACAAGGATGCTGATTTATATTATTTTCATCCATAAGTTTGGCGTTTCCTATAAGAACACTATGACCGTCTATTATAACGGATACGCCCTTTCCGGCAATTTCCTTATATTCCTTTAACCTATGCGTGTCTATCTGTTTTCCGTATTCTTCTTTTATTGTTTTGGCTATCGGGTGGTTGCTGTAATATTCGCCGTAAGCGGCAAACTCAACAAGTTTATCTTCGGATATTTTTTCGGGGTGTACCGCTGTAACGTTAAAGATTCCTCTTGTAAGAGTTCCCGTTTTGTCAAAGATAAACGTATTTGTCTTTGCAAGCTTTTCGGTAAACTCGCCGCCCTTTATTAGAACGCCGTTTTTTGATGCCTTACCCATGCCCATGAAAAAGCAGAGAGGTACGGAAACAACAAGCGCACACGGACAGGATACTACCAAAAATACGATTGCGCGGTTTACCCATGCGGCAACATCACCGAATATCAATGACGGAATTACGGCAAGCAAAACCGCGCCTATTACCACGCACGGGGTGTATACTTTTGCGAATTTGGTGATAAACTTTTCGCTCTTTGACGAATTCTCCGCCGCTGTATCGGTGAGTTCGATAATCTTTGATACCGCAGAGTTCGAAAATTCCTTCATAACCTTTATTTTGAGAACGCCGCTGCTGTTGATACATCCGCTTATCGCGTCATCACCGACAGAAACGTCAACAGGCATTGATTCACCGGTCAGAGATGAGGTGTCGAGAGATGAATTTCCCTCAATGATGATTCCGTCAAGCGGAACTTTCTCGCCGGGCTTGACTATAATAATATCTCCGACCTTGACCGTTTCGGGTAAAACCTTTGTAACAACTCCGTATTTTTCAATATTTGCGAAATCGGGCTTTAATTCCATAAGTGCGCCAATTGATTTTTTGGATTTTGCCGATGCATATCCCTCAAAAAGTTCACCGACCTGAAAGAAAAGCATTACCGCAACCGCCTCGGGATAATCGGATAGTATAAATGCGCCGATTGTTGCGACAGCCATAAGAAAGTTTTCATCCAAAGCCCTTCCTTTTACCAAATTCTTTGCCGCATCGATAAGAACTTCATAGCCCACAATGAGGTAAGGCACGAGATACAGAGCAAGCAGAATAAATTTGTTTATATCCGTACAAATGTGTGATATTACGGTAAGAGCAATAAGTAAAACGCCGGATATGATAACTTTTATAAGTGTTTCTTTTTGTTCACCGTCACCATGTTCGTGTCCGCAGCCACAGCCGCATCCGCCGTGAGAATGATTATATTCATGGTGGTCGTGGCAATGTTCGTGATGTTCATGATGTTCGTGAGTGTCGTGGTGGTTATGATGTTCGTGAGAACAACAGCAGTCTTGATGATTATGTTCATGTTCGTGGTCATGCATAATGAAAACCTCCGTTTTTAATAATTTAAGTTAAGCGGCACGCATGCAGATTGTGCGGTACGTAAAATTCCGTGTTTATCTCTGTTTTGTAAGATACCCTTGCGGCATCGACCTCTATGTTTCTATGACTTGCTCGGGGTTGGTTAAGCGGCATGCTTGCAGATTGTGCGGCACCTAAAATTCTGTGTTTGCACCTATCTGTAAGATAAGCTTGCGGCTTCGACCTCTATGTTTCTATAACTTGCTCGGGGTTGGTTAAGCGGTACGCTTATTCTTCGACGTGTTCCATACCCATATTGATTATATTGGTTACGTGGTCATCGGACAGGGAATAATGTACCATCTTTCCGTCCTTTCGGAACTTGACAAGTTTGTTGGTTTTAAGAACTCTAAGCTGGTGCGATACCGCCGTCTGGGTCAAACCGAGCAACTCGGCAATATCCCCCACACACATCTCCGCCTCTGACAGAGCATACAATATCTTTATCCTCGTTGTGTCGCCGAATATCTTGAATAAATCCGCCAAGTCATATAATAACTCATCGGGCGGCATCATTTCGTCAATCCTCTTTAAATCTTCCTGCGTTTCTTTTACATTATCCATATAATAAACCTCCTCTTATATGAACATCTGTTCATATAATAACACGTTTAATATAATTTGTCAAGAGAAAATTTAAAATTTTCTTGAAAAATTTTTATAATTATGATATTCTATTGTTAATATAATAATTTAAGGAATGATTAAAATAGATAATAAATATAAAACGGTTAAGGATTGTGCCAATGCCGAGATTATCGAAAAACGTTCAAGATTTATCGCATATGTACGGCCTGTCGATACAGAGGACGGCGCGCTTGAATACTTGAATCATATAAAACAAAAACACCGCGATGCAAGGCATAATGTGTATGCGTATATAATAAGAGAAAATAATACTATGCGCTACAGCGATGACGGCGAACCCGGCGGAACGGCGGGAATGCCTGTTTTGGATATGATAAAAAAGGAAGGTCTTTGTGACATAATTATAGTGGTGACAAGGTATTTCGGAGGAGTTCTGCTCGGTACGGGCGGTCTTGTTCATGCGTATTCCGCGGCGGCAAAGGCGGGAATAAATGCGGCAGGAATTGTGAATATGGTCTTGTGCAGAAAGATTGTCATTGAATGTGCTTATAATCTGATAGGAAAAGTACAGTATGAAATTTCGGAATATCCCGATGCGTTCTGCGGCGAAGCACAGTACGGCGGGAGGGTAAGTATTGATGTGTATGTTCCGACAGATAAAGAGAAAGAATTTATTGGCCGAATAAATGATAAAACAAACGGCAGCGCGAAAATAAGTTTGGGTGAGATAGACTATTTTGAATGCTGATAAAAATCGGACGGTGATTTTTATGAAAAAGATAAAGGACTTGTATTTTGAAAGTTTTTTATCATATATTATTTTAATGTTTAAAGATAAGGTTATACCTTACGTAAAAGATGAATTTTTTAACAGCTTTATATTTAAAGCGTGGTCGTGGTTCGAAAGGGTTATATTTGACCTTAAAATAGTAAAATTCTTGTTTTATACCCAATACACCGCCGAGGTTTGGTATAAAAGCAGCCTTTATACGAGAATGACGGCGCGCGCTGAAAAAATTTCGGGTAAGTTTGAAAGAACGTACATTTCGTTCGATATTATATATACCGCTCTGTTCACGGGTGCGATTATTCTTATACCCGATTTGATTTGGAACACCTGGTTTTGGGGAACAAGCATTGCGGCGCTGATGCTTTTTTATCTGTCGCACAACATTACAAACAGGACGGGAACGGTTTTGTTTATGGTAAATTCCCTGATATTTATATTTGTAATACTGATTGAACTTGCGTTTCCGCATCGTGCAATATCATCGCTTGTGTATATGCTGTTCGGAATAGATTTTTTCTTTTTGGTATCTTTTTCGATAAAGAATTTTGATGATTTGGAAAAAATGCTGTTCGTTATGTTTTGTATTTGTTCAACGCTTTGTACAATCGGGTTTATCCAAAATAATATATGGAATATTCCGGCTCACGGCGGAATGGCGGACGGCGTAAGCTTTGGTGAGATTGTTGTACTTATCTTTCCGTTTTCCATAATGTATCCTATGGAATTTGTCCGCGGAAAGCGTAAGTATCTTTATATGGGTTTTATATTTATAATTGCTTTTAATGCGGTTGTTTCGACCCGTTCGAGAGCGGCGTATATCGCATTTTTGATTGAAATGACAATATTGATGCTTACAAATAAAAAATATGCGGTATTTATAATACTTTTGATTCCTCTCGGTCTCGGAACGCTTGCGAATAACCTGAGATATACGGTTCAGGCAACGGCTATGCACGGAAACGCAATAAACAATGTTATTAATCTCGGAAAAAAAAGTCTGGGATTTGGGGTTCGGTGTCGATAAGGATAAATTTATTGCGATATACAATTCGGCGAATCCGAATTTTGAGGGAGGCGGAGCTTTTTATAACATAACGAAAATGAACCTGAGTTCGATATATGTCAATTTTATAATCGATACGGGGGCGGTTATGCTTATAGGTTTTATGATATATGTGTTAAAGGTTGCACATTCGGCACTCACATCATTGCTTGTCGGCGAGAAAAAGTATAAAAAGTTTTTTGCCGCCGGACTTGCAATGCTTGTCGGGCTGTCGGTTTCTTCGTTTTTTGAGACAACAATATTTGACGCAAGAACAATGCTTGTGTATTGGGCGATGCTCGGAATTTTGCGTGCGGTCAGAAGTATGAATCTGTCTGAATCTTCACAGGCGGTAATATAATTATGAAATTTTTATAAAAAGTATTGATTATTTTAAAAAAGTGTGATATATTTAACTTGATGTCGGCTATCGGAATACGATTCGGATAACTAATATCAGGTTAAGAAAAAAACTTTATTTTTAAGGAGTGAATTTTTGTGAAAAGAAAGATTAGAGTTACCGCAATTTTTACGGCGTTGATGATGCTATTTTGCGCCGTGTCGGTATGCGCGTATGATTCGGTTTGGGATGATTTTGAAAGTGTTTGCAATATAAAAGGAAACACGCACATTAAAGCGGATATGTCGGTCGAGGGAAGCGGAGCCTCATTCGGTATGCTGAACGGAGCGGCATATACATATGATTTGAATATTGTGACAAACGATGACCAAACAAAGGCGAGCGCGGCAGGAACGGCGGAATTTAAAATGCCGCTGTTCGATGCAATGAAGATGAATGTTTGGATGGATTATGATTTTGCAAATTCGGATGATTTTAAGTATAAAATGATAATCCAAGCTCTGTCGGGAATTTTAAACAACCAAATCGGCGAAAAATATCTGGTTATGGATTTTGAAAAAATTCTTCCGATAAAAGAAATTATACCTGCGCTCGTTGCAATGGAGAATGAGTATTCGGATACGGAAAATTCCAATGTTCGGAAATTAAAAGAAGAAATTTATTCGTCTTTGGATGAAATAAAACCGATTAAAGACGGTGACACGTATATATTCAGAGTGTCGATGAAGGATTTAAAAAATCTGATAATCGACAACAAAGAAAATATATCGGATATTATCAAAGAATCGCTGAATAAAGATGAAAATGTAAATATCACGGATGAACAAATAAATAAAATATTTGATGAAATAGAAAAAATTGATATTTCGGCTCTTGATTTTAATATCGAATTAAAGATTAATGGAAACGTCAATACGGGGGTATCCCAAATATATTGCGAAATGAACATAGATGTTGATCTTTATAAGCTGGGCGAGGAATTATCGTTAAACAATAATAATATAGAATCAAACGATGATATTGAGTTAAATAAGGATAATTATAAAGGAAGTCTCACAATAAAGTTAAACGGTACGGCTGAACCTTTGAGCGATGATTATAAGATTGACTTTCCCGAACTTAACGAAAGCAACTCAATCGATGTGTTTAAAGGTTTGCCAACGGATTATTTGCCAAATATATTCAACGGCGAAGCTATGCCGATAGGGGTCATTCCCGACAACAACGGCGGATATAACGAGATAAAGGTTAAGTATAACGGCAACGAAATAAGTTTTAAGAACAGACCGTTTGTTAAACAAGACAGAACATTTATTGCTCTGCGTGAGCTTGCAAATATGCTCGGGATTCCCGATGAAAATATTTCATATGACGAAAACACCGAAAAAATCAATATTTCATTCGGAAGTGTAAATATTGAAATGCAGATAGGAAGTCAAAATGTAAAAGTCAATGATAAAGAATTATCTCTCGATGTTCCGGCTTTCACGGTAAATGACAGAACTTATATTCCCGTTCGTTTTATATCCGAAATGTTCGAAAAGAACGTTGATTATAATGATATAAATAACATTCTTACCGTAACGATTGATGATTAAAATAAAAAATAATAAAACATTTGCGCAGGCAATCCGGTTTCGGGTTGTCTGTGTTTTTTAATTATTTTCTGCGTTTTTTAATTTTTTTCTGTGTTTTCTATTGACATTTTATATTAAATGTTGTATAGTATTAAGTGAGATAAAATAAATTATATTAAGTGATGAAATATGATAAAGCTTGTTGTATGCGATGTTGACGGAACGCTCTTGCCGCGCGGCGAGATGTTTTTGTCCGAAAGAACAATCAACATAATCAAAGAATTTAATAAAAAGAATATAGTATTTGCCGCCGCAAGCGGAAGGCAATATAGCGAACTCAGACGAATTTTTAATAATCTCGGTGATATATATTATATTTCGGCTGACGGCGGTGCGGTGGTGTACAACGGCGAAGTTTTGGATTCGAATACGATTCCCGGTTTTTCGATAAGGAACATGATAAACAAACCGAATTTGGTTTTTCACGGTGTGTTTGATTCGTGGTGTACGGATTCAAATATATTCGATATAATAAAAAACAAGTACGGCGAAAGCGCGTTTTTGATTAAAGATAATTTTAATAATATATATAATGAAACAATAAAGATTTCAAAATATTCGGCGGCGTACTGTGAGATGCCGCAATGCACATATGAGATATATAAGACCCGTGAATGGACGGATTGGATAAAAGTAGGAGCGGGTAAAGAAAAAGCGATTAGATTCATTCAGAACAAACTCGGGATAGGAACGTCGGAAACGGCGGTTTTCGGTGACGGGTTCAATGATACGGGAATGATGCGTTGCGGTTCGATGAGATTTGTAATGAAAAAGTCACAGCTCGAAAACAAAGTGCCCGGAAATATAATTATTGATGATATACATGACGAACTTGTTAAAATACAGCAAGAATAAAAGAGAGGGGAAGATAAAATGCAGAAATTTTACAGCGGAAAGATAAAGAAAAGTGAAAGAATAGACAGGCTTATAGAAAACCTGTTTAGAAAGATGCCCGAGATAGAGGCTGACCGTGCGGTATTGCTGACGGAAAGTTTTAAGAGTACCGAAAATGAACCGCTTATTATCAGAAAAGCGAAAGCGTTTGAACACATACTTAAAAATATTCCGATAGTGATTCGAAGCGAAGAACTTATTGTCGGAAGTGCAACAAAAGCACCGCGGGGATGCCAGACATTCCCCGAATTTTCGTATAAATGGCTCGAAGATGAGTTTGATACGATTGCGACCCGTGATGCCGACCCGTTTTATATTTCGGATGAAACAAAGGTAAAGCTTAAAGAGGCAAATGCATACTGGAGCGGCAAGACAACATCCGAACTTGCGACATCATATATGGATGAAAGAGCGGCAGCAGCAATAGAACATAACATATTCACACCGGGCAATTATTTTTATAACGGTGTCGGACACGTCACTGTTAAATATGATGAGGTTTTAAAAACAGGATTCAGAGGAATAATCGACCGCACAAAATCCGAGCTTGAAAGTCATTCGGTCGGCGAACCCGATTATTCGGTTCGTCACGAGTTTTTAAAAGCGGTAATTATAAGCTGTGAGGCGGCTGTTACATATGCAAAGAGATATGCGGCATTGGCAAGAGAGCTTTCTCAAAAAGAAAGCGACATTGTGCGCAGCCGCGAACTTTTAAAGATTGCCGAAAATTGCGAAAGAGTTCCCGAATACGGCGCGAGAAACTTTTATGAGGCTTGTCAGTCATTCTGGTTTGTTCAAATGCTGATTCAGATTGAGTCGAGCGGACATTCGATTTCGCCGGGCAGATTTGACCAATATATGTATCCGTATTATAAAAATGATATTGTAAGCGGGGCAATAACGAGAGAATTTGCGCAAGAGCTTATGGATTGTATTTGGGTTAAGTTAAATGACTTGAACAAAGCGCGTGACGCGGCATCGGCTGAGGGATTTGCGGGGTACAGCCTTTTTCAGAATCTCATAGCCGGCGGTCAGAATTCAGAGGGAATAGACGCGACGAACGATTTATCCTTTATGTGTATAGAGGCGAGTATGCACGTTATGCTGCCTCAGCCGTCGTTCTCGGTAAGGGTCTGGAACGGTTCGCCGCACGAATTTTTAATCAAAGCGGCAGAGCTGACCCGAACGGGCATCGGTCTCCCGGCATATTACAACGATGAGGTAATAATTCCTGCATTGATAAGCCGCGGACTGACGCTTGAAGACGCAAGAGATTATAACATAATAGGCTGTGTTGAGCCGCAAAAAGCAGGCAAGACGGACGGATGGCATGACGCTGCGTTCTTTAATATGTGCCGCCCTCTCGAACTTGTTTTTTCAAACGGTATGGATAAGGGTTATCAGCTCGGACGGCGCACGGGTGAAGTTTCGGAATTCAAGACGTTTGATGATTTTTATAATGCGTATAAAGCGCAAATGAATGATATGATAGAGCTGCTTGTTAATGCGGATAATGCAATAGACACGGCTCACGCCGAGAGATGTCCTCTTCCGTTTTTGTCATCGATGGTTGATGATTGTATAAAGAGAGGAAAGAGCGTACAAAACGGCGGTGCGGTATATAACTTTACCGGGCCGCAGGGATTCGGTATTGCAAATATGGCGGATTCGCTCTATGCGATAAAAACATTGGTATATGACGAAAAAAAGGTTACGATTGAGGAATATAAAAAAGCACTTGAAAATAATTACGGCAAGCCTTTATCCGATAAAGAAACCGAAAAAATTGCGGTCGGCATTTTAAAGAGTATGGCGGACAGCGGAATAGAGATAAATGATGAAATTGTCGCAAGAGTCATAAAAGAAGCATCGGGCGGCGGCTGTTCACGGGAAGATAAAGAAAAGTATGATAAATTGCTCGAAATGATAGACGAGATTCCTAAGTTTGGAAACGACAACAGTACTGTTGACGCGTTTGCAAGAGATGTTGCTTATACATATACAAGACCGCTTGAAAAGTATAAAAATCCCAGAGGCGGACAGTTCCAGGCAGGACTGTATCCCGTTTCGGCAAATGTTCCGCTCGGTGCTCAAACGGGCGCAACGCCGGACGGCAGGTTTGCACACACCCCGGTTGCGGACGGTGTTTCACCAGCGGCGGGCAGGGATGTCAACGGTCCGACCGCGGCGGCGAACTCGGTATCGCGGCTCGACCATTATATCGCGTCAAACGGAACTTTGTTTAATATGAAATTCCACCCGTCCGCGCTTGCCGGTCGGTCGGGGCTTGAGGGATTTGTTACATTGGTTCGCGGATATTTCGACCAAAAGGGAAGTCATATGCAGTTCAATGTTGTAAGTCGCGAAACATTGCGCGATGCACAGAAAAATCCCGACAAGTACAGAAGTCTTGTTGTGAGGGTTGCGGGTTACAGTGCGCTGTTTACCACTCTTTCGAAATCGCTTCAGGATGATATAATAAACAGAACGGAACAGGCATCGATTTAAAGATGTAAATTCGGCTTAGAGGTATGCTATGGATTACAGAGATATAAAAGGCAGAATTTTTAATATCCAGCGTTATTCGGTTCATGACGGACCGGGGGTGCGGACGATAATATTTTTAAAGGGTTGTCGTCTGCGCTGTCGGTGGTGTTGTAACCCCGAATCACAGGAGTACAAGATTCAGCAAATGGTTGTCGGTGGCAAGACAAAGACGGTCGGTGAGGATAAAACGGTCGGTGAAATTATCGATAATATCGTTAAAGATATGCCGTATTTTCGGCGGAGCGGCGGAGGTATAACCTTGTCGGGCGGCGAATGTCTGACTCAGCCCGATTTTGCCGAGGGACTTTTGAGATGCGCCAAGGATTACGGTCTATCCACCGCTGTTGAATCAACGGCGTTTGCACCGTTTGAGGTTATTGAAAAAATATTGCCGCATTTGGATTATTATCTTATGGATATAAAACATATGAACAGCGCAAAGCACAAAGAGTTTACGACACAGCCGAACGAGCTGATATTGGAAAACGCAAAGAAGATTGCGGCATATGAGAATACAAAGCTGACAATTCGCGTTCCGGTGATTCCGACATTCAATGATACGGAAGATGAAATCGCCGCTATTGCCGAATATGCAGCATCGCTAAAGGTTGAACAGCTGCACCTCTTGCCTTATCATCGTATGGGTGAGGATAAATACAAAGGACTCGGTCGCGATTACGGTATGAATAATATTTATCCGCCGACCGATGAGAAAATGCGGAGATTAAAGCGTGCGGCGGAACAATTTGATATAAAAGTTCAAATCGGCGGATAGTCCGTGACAGGAGATAAATTAAGTATGACACAAAATGAATTTCAGGATAAAATGAGAATAATACAAGAGCTTGTTCCCGGTAAGCAGGTAACACTGGCTCATATAATCGCAAATCCCGATAAGATACTCTATAAAAAGCTTGGGCTTGACCCGGCGGTGGATTATTCAAAATCGGCGATAGGTATTGTCACAATGTCACCGGCAGAAACAGCCATAATAGCCGGTGATATAGCGATAAAATCATCGGGGGTTGAGCTTGGTTTTGTTGACCGATTCAGTGGTACTCTGATAGTAACGGGAACCGTATCCGAGGTTGACGCGGCACTTAAAGCGCTTTGTGAATATGTTCAAAATACTCTCGGTTTCACGGTTTGTCCCATAACAAAGACTTGATTATGAAAAAGATAATATTTATGGGAAGATGCGGCTGTGGCAAGACAACGCTTACCCAGGCGATAAGAGGACAAAAGATACATTATGAAAAGACACAATACATTAACTATCACGATATTGTGATTGACACCCCGGGCGAATATGCAGAGAATCAGCATCTCGGAAGAGCACTTGCCCTGTACAGTTATGAGGCTGATGTGGTCGGCTTGCTGTTGTCGGCGACAGAGCAATACTCACTCTACAGCCCGAACATAACGTGTATGGCAAACCGCGAGGTAATAGGTATTGTGACTCAAATAGACAAAGATGACGCAAATCCGCAAAGGAGTGCAAGTTGGCTTAAACTTGCCGGTTGTAAGAGCATATTCTTTGTGGATTCAAAAAGCGGAAAAGGCTTAAAAGAGCTTTTAGAGTGGTTAAAAGAATAAAATTCAATAAAATCACAGAAAAAACAACAAAAACACAGAAAAAACTATTGACATACCAAATAAAAAGTGGTACAATATGTTTGTAAAACAAAGAAAAATAATCAAATTACTATATAATAAAATGTTAGGAGATTTTAAAATGGTTTCGGAATTTGAAATTAAAAAGCAAATTTGTGACATCGGAAAGCGTATCTATAACAGAAATATGGTTGCCGCAAACGACGGTAATATTTCCGTTAAAATAAGCGACAATGAGTTTCTTTGTACGCCGACCGGAGTAAGCAAGGGTTTTATGACACCCGAATATATCTGTAAGGTTGATGCAAAGGGCAATGTCCTTCAGGCGAACGGCGAATTTAAGCCGTCATCGGAGATAAAGATGCATATGAGAGTTTATGAAAAGCGTCCCGATGTAAATGCGGTTGTACACGCACATCCGACATATGCAACAAGCTTTGCTATCGCAGGCATTCCTCTGACACAGCCGATTATGCCCGAGGCGGTAATAGCTCTCGGATGCGTTCCCATTGCGGAATACGGCACACCGTCAACAAACGAGATTCCCGATGCGGTTGAAAAGTATCTTCCGTATTATGACGCGGTTCTTCTCGAAAGCCACGGTGCACTTACATATTCGGATTCGCTTCTTGCGGCTTATCACAAGATGGAATCTGTTGAATTTTACGCTGAATTGCTGTTTAAGTCAAGACTTCTCGGCGGCCCGAAAGAATTCACACCCGAACAGGTTGAACGTCTTTATGAAATTCGCCGTAAGTTCGGTATGAAGGGCAAGCATCCGGCAAACCTCTGTCCGAATGCTGCGGCAGGCAAAGAAAGCTGTCACAGCTGTGGCGGAAGCTGCGGCGGAAAGAGCGTTTCTGTTGCAAACAACGAACAGCTTGTTGCTGAGATTACCAAAAAGGTTATGGAACAGCTTTCGAAATAATCATATAATCGGTTTCGGTGATAAATATGAATATGGATATTGAACAGATTTCCGATATTGTTAAACGTGTGATGAAAGAAAGCAGTTCATCAAAAGAGGTTCAAAGCGTGAACGCCTGCGGCGTTCCGGTGCATCCGATTGTTGATACCGAGAAAAAAGAAAAGTCATTTTTGACCGAAAATATAACACTTGATATGGCGAACAAGCTTATAGAACGTGTTATAAAAAGGGCGGCGGAAATAGGAGTTTCTGCGGTTGCGGCTGTTGTAAACAGCGGCGCAAGACCGGTATCGGTTCAATGCTCGGACGGCTCGTATATTGCAAGTTTTGACATTGCTCTCGGCAAGGCGTACACATCCGTGTCGCTTAAAATGAGAACGTCACAGCTCAAAGAGCTTGCACAGCCGAGCGCTCCGCTGTATGGCATACAGCACACAAACGGCGGTAAGATAGTGATTTTCGGCGGTGGTATTCCGCTTAAATTCAATGATAAAATTATCGGCGGATTCGGCGTGAGCGGCGGCAGCGAGGAACAAGACACTTATCTCGGTGAGTATGCCGCAGAGGTGTTTGATGAATTGATTTCACATTAAATATACGGATAGAATTTATGAAAGGATTTTGCGATAATGGATATGAATGAACAAAATATCGAACAAATCGTAAAACAGGTTTTGTCACAGATGAGCGGTACAGCCGCTCGAAAAGCGTCTGCTGCAAACAGTGATATTCCGAAAACAGCAAGAGTTGCTATGCTGACAAAGCTTGAACATTATGATATTAAAGAATTTCCGATTCCCGAGGTCGGAGATGATGATATTCTTGTCAAGGTCGAAGGCTGTGGTATCTGCGGCACAGATGCGCACGAATTTAAGCGTGACCCATTCGGTCTTATTCCTGTTGCACTCGGTCACGAGGGAACGGGTGAGGTTGTCAAGGTCGGCAAGAATGTAAAGGTTGACAGCGCAGGCAAGC
Source organism: uncultured Eubacteriales bacterium (assembly GCA_900545865.1). GTDB lineage: Bacteria > Bacillota > Clostridia > Monoglobales > Monoglobaceae > UMGS1820. The sequence goes on along the minus strand of URAN01000006.1, from coordinate 25,862 downwards.
CTCTCGGCGTCGGCGATAAGGTTGTTACGTGTATGATATTTAAGGACAACCCTGACATAACGATGTTTGACCTTAATAAACAAAATGTCGGCGGTGCGGATGTTTACGGACTTTTGCCCGATGACGACATTCATTTAAACGGATGGTTCTCGGATTACATATTGGTAAGAGGCGGTTCAACAATCTTTAATGTTTCGGACTTGGATTTGGATTCGAGAATTTTGATTGAACCGTGCGCGGTTTTGGTTCACGCGGTTGAGCGTGCAAAGACAACGGGAATTTTGAGATTTAACTCACGCGTTGTCGTTCAGGGATGCGGACCTATCGGTTTGATTTGTATTGCGGTGTTGCGCACAATGGGTATTGAAAACATTGTTGCGGTCGACGGCGAAGAAAAACGTCTGAATTTTGCGAAAAAGATGGGTGCGACAAAAACCGTAAACTTTAAGGAATACAAAGGAATCGAGGCTCTTTCGGGTGCGGTTAAAGACGCATTCGGCGGATACTTGGCTGACTTTGCCTTCCAATGCACGGGTTCACCCGTTGCACACAGCAATATTTATAAGTTTATCAGAAACGGCGGCGGTCTTTGTGAACTCGGATTCTTTATCAACGGCGGTGACGCAACGATAAATCCGCACTTTGACATCTGCTCAAAAGAGATAACAACAGTCGGTTCTTGGGTATATACCCTGCGTGATTATGCGACAACCTTTGATTTCTTAAAGAGAGCAAAGGGAATCGGATTGCCGATGAGTGAGCTTATCACACATAAGTTCCCCCTCGACAAGATTAACGAGGCACATGAAACCAACCTTAAAATGGAAGGTCTCAAAATTGCGATTGTCAATGAATAATTCGCAAATATAATAATGTAAATAATTAAAACTTTTAATATAACAGGAGGATTTTAACAATGGCACAGGAAGCACTTGGTATGATAGAAACAAGAGGATTGGTTGCTGCAATCGAGGCGGCTGATGCAATGGTAAAAGCAGCAGAGGTTGTACTTATCGGAACAGAGAAAATCGGTTCGGGATTGGTAAGTGTTATGGTTCGCGGTGATGTCGGCGCGGTTAAGGCTGCTGTTGAAGTAGGCGGCGCAAACGCATCGAGACTCGGCGAGCTTGTTGCAACTCACGTTATTCCCAGACCTCACAGTGATGTTGAAAAGATTCTGCCGACACTTAAATAATTCGCTTAAACATTTTAAGGATAGGTGATATAAATGGCGGTAAGAAAAACGGGCGGAGCAAAATCCGCCGACAGCGGCAAAACGGCAAATACAGCCGAAACAGCCGCTGAAAAGACAACTCAAACGGCGGCAAAAAAGCCGATTGAGAAAAAAACGAGAGCAACACGCTCAACGCGGACTGTTAAAACAGCGGTAAAAGCCGCCGAAACAGGCGCAGAGATAAATCAAAAAGAAATTATAAAGGAGGAAAAAACAATGGCACAAGAAGCATTGGGTATGATAGAAACAAGAGGATTGGTTGCTGCAATCGAGGCTGCTGATTCCATGCTTAAGGCTGCGAACGTTGTACTTATCGGAACAGAGAAAATCGGTTCGGGATTGGTAAGCGTTATGGTTCGCGGTGATGTTGGCGCTGTTAAATCAGCCGTTGAGGTTGGAAGTGCGAACGCATCAAGACTCGGTGAACTGGTTGCAACTCATGTAATCCCCAGACCTCACGGAGATGTTGAAAAAATTCTGCCGACGCTTAAATAAGTTAAGGTAATGAGCCGTCGGTTGGGGTGAGATTTATCCCCCGACCGACAGCTTGATTTTTAAAAGCGAGGGTTAAATATGATTATAGGTAAGGTTACGGGAAGTGTTGTTTCGACCCGCAAAAACGAGAGATTGATAGGCAGCAAGTTTATGATAGTCGAGCCAAAAGACGGCGGAGGCGCAATCGTTGCGGTTGATGACATAGGCGCAGGAATCGGCGAGTATGTATTGGTTGCTGTCGGAAGCGCAGCACGTGTCGGCAGAGATGTGGAAAACACACCGGTTGACGCGGCGATTGTCGGAATAATCGATGATGGAAAAGAAATATTCGGCTGATATAAGTCGGACAAAATAACATATAACGAAATTTGATTGAAATATAAAAAGGAGACGCATATAATTATGACGGCTATGACAATCGAAAAGTTAGCGGAGCTGTTAAGGTACGGCGGCGCAGTCGGTGCCGGCGGCGCGGGATTTCCGTCCTATGCAAAGCTGAACAGTAACGCCGATACGATAATTTTGAATTGTGCCGAGTGCGAGCCGATTCTCAGGCTGCATCGACAGGTTCTTGAGAAATATGCGTTTGAGATTACGGATGCGCTTGAAGTTATTGCGGCCGCGGTCGGCGCGGAAAGAGTAATAATTGCGCTGAAAAAATCCTATACAGGTGCTTTGGCGGCGGCAGAGGCGGGTGTTGGAAAACACGGTAATAACGAAAAAAACTTCACCGGCGAAATTAAGTGCCTTCCCGAGGTTTATCCGTCGGGAGATGAGGTTGTAACAATATATGAAACGACCGGCAGAGTTGTTCCGCCGGGAAAGATACCGATTTCGGTAGGGGTCACTGTTTTTAATGTAGAAACAGCGCTTAACATTTATAACATTATAGAAAATGACGCACCTGTTACACATAAGTATGTGACTATTGCCGGTGAAGTAAAAAATCCCGTGACGGTCTATGCTCCGCTCGGAATCAGTTTTAAAGAGCTTATTGACAAATATGCCGACGGAATAACAGTGTCGGAATATGCTCTGATTAACGGCGGTCCGATGATGGGCCGTGAATGCGGAATTTATGATACTGTCACAAAGACAACAAACGCGATTTTGGTTCTTCCCGAGAGTCATTATGTGATACAGCGAAAGCGTGCAAGCATACAGATTGATTCCAAAAGAGCAATGGCGGCGTGCTGTCATTGTAAGATGTGTACCGATTTATGTCCCAGACACCTTTTGGGGCATCCGATTGCACCTGATAAATTTATGCATTCGGTAAGCAGCGGAACGGTCAGAGAGGTCGAACCGATGCTGAACACTGCTTTTTGCTGCGGATGCGGATTATGCGAAATGTATTCATGCGGACAGGGTTTGTCACCGAGAACGCTCATTACCGAATACAAAGGACGGCTCAGAAAAGAAGGAATCAGACCGCCCGAAAATCCGAAGATAAAACCGGTTTTAAAAGAGAGAAAATTCAGAGGTGTATCAAAAGAGAGATTGACGGCAAGAATCGGACTTTCGAAATACGAGGTTGATTCACCGCTGAGAGATATTGAGGTTGCGGCGAACGAGTACAGAATAAAACTCAGCCAGCATATCGGCGCGCCTGCACAGGCTGTTGTCAAAGTCGGCGACAGAGTTGAATGCGGACAGGTTATCGCAGCGGCAGCGGATAAAGCGTTGTCGGTCAACATACATTCGCCCGTGAACGGCGTGGTAACATCGGTTGACGGAATGGAAATTACTATTAAACAGGAGGGCGGAAGATGAGCAGGGCAATAGGAATGGCAGAGTATCAAACGGTTTCCGCCGGAATAAAAGCGGCGGACTTGATGATTAAGACCGCGGACGTTGAGGTAATAGAGGCACAGGTTGTATGTCCCGGCAAGTACATAATTATTTTATCGGGGGATTTGAGTGCGGTCAAAGCGGCGGTTGATGCGGCGGAGAATAACCTCGGCGAAAAGATGATTGATAAGTTTGTACTGGGCAACCCCGATGATTCGATTTTCCCGGCTATATACGGCGCAAACGAGATAAAGAACAGAAATGCCCTCGGCACGCTTGAAACATATTCGGTTGCGGCAATGATTGTTGCGGCGGATACGGCGGCAAAGACCGCTGAGGTTGAGCTGATAGAGATGCGTCTTGCACGCGGAATGTGCGGAAAGTCGTATATGCTCATAACGGGCGAAGTTGCTGCCGTTTCGGCGGCGATAGACCGCGCAATTGAGGCGGCGGGCGACAAAGGAATGTTCCTCGACAGCTCGGTAATCGCAAATCCCGATGACAAGCTTTGGGAAACAATAGTGTAAGAACAAACTTTAATATATACAGAAAAGCATAATTTTATCCCGGACAGGGATATACAGGAGGATAATTATGATAGTTGATGAAAAATACATCAGTGAGATAGTCGCAAACGTAGTCGGTTCTATGCAAAAAAAGGCAAGCGAACCTAAACAAAAGGGTGTCTTTGACACAATGAGCGAGGCTCTTGAAGCTGTTGCAAAAGCGTATGAAGAATTCAAAGGTTATACGGTTGCACAAAGAGAAAAGATGATTTCGAAAATCCGCGAGTTGATATTGGAAGAAGCAGATGTAATGGCACAGCTTGGCGTGGAAGAGACGGGAATGGGCAGAGTTGCCGATAAAGTAATCAAGCACCAGCTCGTTGCGAACAAAACCCCGGGAACAGAGGATTTAAAACCATCGGTTATCACGGGCGATGACGGACTTACTTTGATAGAGCAAGGCGCGTTCGGCGTTATCGGTAGCATAACACCGTCAACAAACCCGAGCGAGACCGTGCTTTGTAATTCAATGGGTATGATTGCCGGCGGGAACGCGGTTGTATTCAATCCGCATCCTCACGCTTGCAAGACGGCGAATTACGCTGTTGATTTGGTGAACAGAGCAATCCAAGAGGCAGGCGGCCCCGAAAACCTTGTTGTTTCGGTTAAAAAGCCGACCAGAGAAAGCTCGAATGAAATGATGGCGTCACCGATTGTTCGTATGCTTGTTGCGACAGGCGGACCGGGTGTTGTTAAGGCTCTTTTGTCATCGGGCAAAAAGGCAATCGGCGCAGGCGCAGGAAATCCCCCTGTTATTGTTGACGATACCGCTGATGTTGAAAAGGCAGGCGCGGATATTGTTGCCGGTGCAAGCTTTGACAATAACTTACCGTGTATTGCCGAGAAAGAATGTTTCGTATTCCAAAACGTAGCCGATGAGCTTATCGCGAGTATGCAAAAGAATGGCGCGTACCTTATTTCGGGCGCGGATATAGATAAGCTGGTTAAGCTTTGCCTTATCGAAAAGAACGGCAAGTACAGCATTAACAAGGATTGGGTCGGCAGGGATGCCAAAAAGTTCTTAAAGGCAATTGGAATTGACGCAGACCCGAGACTTATAATTTGTGAGGTTGACAACGACCATCCGTTTGTACAGGTTGAAATGATGATGCCCGTACTCGGAATTGTCAGGGTTAAAGATATAGACGAGGCGATAAAGCTTGCCGTTGCAGCGGAACACGGAAACAGACACTCGGCGCATATTCATTCAAAGAATATAGATAATCTTTCGAGATTTGCGCGTGCGGTTGAAACAACCATATTTGTTAAGAACGCTCCATCATATGCAGGAATCGGCGCAGGCGGCGAGGGTTATACGACATTTACGATTGCGGGACCGACAGGCGAAGGCTTGACGGCGGCTCATTCTTTCACTCGTCAGAGAAGATGCGTAATGGTTGACAATCTGCACATTGTATAAGCGTGTCGCTTAACTAACCCCGAACGAGAATGTTGAACATCTCAATCGTAGCCGGGCAGACCGAATACAATGTTAAACGTTGTATAGGAGCGTTACGCTCCACTAACCCCGAGCGAGAATGTTGAACAACTCAATCGCAGCCACACATTGTCAGACGAACAAAAGACATTATATTGATTTGGAGAAAACTTTATGAAAGCACTTGGAATGATAGAAGTATATAGCTTTACCACAGCGGTTTGCGCCGCTGATGCGGCGGCAAAAGCCGCGGATGTTAAGGTTATTGCGTTTGACCGAAATCGTCCGATAAGCCCGGACGTTCCGGCACCGCTTGTAATGGAAATTAAGCTTGAAGGCAGCGTTGCGGCGGTTCAAGCGGCGGTTGAGGCGGGAGTAAATCTTGCAAAGAGTGAAAACAAATTTATTGTGTCGCATATTATACCGCAACCCGACCCTCAAACAGATAAAATGGCGTATCTTTTGGATATAAACCGTGATAAATTCAATAAGAGGCTGCCGAAATCATTCCTTGATGCGGATGTGGAAATAAAAAGCCCGGGTGCGGCATTCGGCTTACTTGAAATTCAAGGGCTTGTTGCGGCAATCGAGGGCTTGGATACGATGCTTAAAACATCTGATGTAAGCATTATTCATACCGAAAAAAGACTTGGCGGAAGATTGGTAACGCTTATAATAAAAGGCAGTGTTTCGGCGGTTGCCGAGGCGGTAAGCGCCGGTGAAACGGCGGCGGCAAAGCTCGGCAAGGTATACGGACGGGCGGTTATACCGTCACCTCACGGCGAAGTCGCAAAGTTTTTTGATTACGAAAATTAGTTTACGGAAAACCTGAAAGGATAGGGTATTATGGATAAAACAGTTGTTGAACAAGCGGTCAGAGAGGCGCTGAAAAAAGTACAGGGCGACCATGAACAAATTAAGGTCGGTGTTTCTCAAAGACATATTCATCTGTCGAGAGAGGATTTGGATACACTCTTTGGCAAAGGCTATGAATTAACGAAGAAAAAAACGCTGATGGGCAGGGAATTCGCGTCGGAGGAATGTGTAACGCTTGTTGGCCCGTCACTTAAATCGATAGAGCGCGTAAGAGTCCTCGGACCCGTCAGAGCAAAGACCCAGGTCGAAATTTCGAGAACCGATACATTTATATTAAAGGTAAGTCCCCCGGTTCGTCCGTCAGGGCAAATCGAGGGTTCGGAACGTCTTGTTGTTGTCGGCCCGAAAGGCAGCGTTTATCTCAAAGAGGGAGTTATTATTGCGAACCGTCATATTCATCTCACCCCCGAGTATGCAAAACAGCATAATATTGCGGACGGTGATTATGTCGATGTAATGGTCGAGAGCATAAAGCCGACAAAGTTTTACGGTGTGCAAGTCAGAGTTCGCGATGACTTTAATATAGAAATGCATATCGATACCGATGACGCGAATTCAGCAGGTTTGCGCAACGGAGATATAGTAAGAATAATTAAGAAGTAAATGTAAAATCGCCCTTCCTCTGCGGAAGGGCAAAATGCTATTAAAAAAGGAGGCGGCGATATGTTTGCACTTGAAAGACAGCAAAAAATAATCGAATTATTAAATGATTCGGGTGCTGTTTCAGTAAGCCGTTTAAGCGAAGAAATGGGAGTCACGGAGGAAACCGTTCGCCGTGACCTTGAAAAATTGGAAAAGAAAGAGCTTTTGCGCAGAACACACGGCGGCGCAGTGCCTATGGACGGCGGCAGCGGCGATATTTCGCTTAAAAAACGTAAGGCGACAAATATCGAGGCAAAGGCAAAACTCGCAAAGGCGGCGGTTGGTATGATTGCCACGGGTGATTCGCTTTTTTTGGATGCGTCAACGACCACGTTTTATATGGCAAAAGAGATTTGCGCCCTTAAACTTCCCGTTACGGTTATAACAAACTCTTTGCGCGTTATATCCGAGCTTGCGGATTGTGAGACCGTTAAATTAATAGGCGTTGGCGGTCTTGTCGGAAACAACAGCTCGTTTGTCGGCAGGTTTGCGGAAAAGTGCATAGAGGATAATTATTTCGCAAATAAAATGTTTTTCAGCGGAAAAGGTCTTGTGCGTGAACGCGGAATATTAGAGAGCAACGACCAGGAATGTGCAATAAAAAAGGCAATGATGAAAAATTCGGAAGAACAGTATTTTATGTGTGACAAATCGAAAATAGGACGCGTCGGGTTTATCAAGCTTGCGGATTTTTCACAGGTATCGGGAATAATAACCGATGCGGAAATTGATAATGAGTGGTCGAACGAGCTTGATGAGATAGGAACAAAGCTGATAATATGCTGATAAAAAAGAGATAAATCTCAAAAACCGTGCAAAATGAGCACGGTTTTTTAAATGAGTTAATTTTTGTGAATTCGGGTGTCAACCTGTAGGGGCGGGCGTCCTCGACCGCCCGTATGGAACGAATACCGGTGTCACCGTTAGGTGACTGAGGAGGTGTTGTAATCTTTTCCTCACACCTCATCCGAGCGGCTTACGCCGCCCACCTTCCCCTCAAGGGGAAGGCATCCGCCCACACCCAAACAAACATCACAAATCAAACGGAATAACCATAATGGCAAATCAAAACAAACCGTAATGTAATCGTAATATAATTTCGCTTGTATAAAACCAAAGAATATGTTATAATACTAAACGGCAGAGAAAAGAGCGGCGGCGACTTCCGACACCTCAACGAAAGGGGTGTTGCTTTATGGAATATATAATTGAATTATTAATACTTATTACGGTATTGGAAATTATAAGAAACATAAAAAAATAGTCGCCCATTTCGCGGATGAGCGACTATATGCGTTAGATATTGTCTAACGCAAAATATAAACCTATGCGGAACGTCAAAACCGCTCCCACTACCTGCCTTGATTATAACACGATAACGAGTATTTGTCAATGGTTTTTATAAAAAATTATTTTGATTTTTTGTAGATTTTTTGTAGGAAACGCTTCTAAACCGTATCCGTTTGCCTTTTAATTCTACATTCTACATTCTACATTTTACATTATAAATCATACTCCCGTTAAATCGAACGGCGGTGTGTATTCCGCATTGGCGCTCGAACGCTGCTGTACATACGCGTCGCGAAATCCCAAATCATACGCCGTGTCGGTGACGGAATTATATTCAAACGTGGTTATTCGCCTGTTCAATTCGGGATAATCCGCTAATCCGCCGTTCGGCGTGAACTGGCTCATCAGGCTGAGCCGAAAACTTTCCGTTCCGAAATTTTCTTTTAAATAATTCAAAAGGCGGATAGAATCATGGCGATGTGACGGCAAAACAAGATGCCGCACGATAACGCCGCTTTGCATAATTCCGTCCTTGTCATATTTCGGCACGCCGACCGTCTTAATCATAAAATCAAGCGCGGCAACCGCCCTTTCGAAATAATCGTTACAGCGGCTGTACCGCCGCGCAAGCTCATCCGAAAAATATTTTATGTCGGTCAGATATACCGAAATATAATCGGACAGATGCGATAAACCGTCAATCGATTCATATCCGCCGCAATTATACACAAACGGAATATTAATATCTGACCTTACCGATTCAATCGCTGTGCGGATTTGGCGTGCAAAGTGCGTTGGCGTGACAAGATTAATATTGTGCGCACCCGAATTTTTAAGTTCAACAAAAATTTCGCCGAGACGTTCGGATGAAACTTCCTTGCCGCCCCCTCCACGGCTTATCTCGGAATTTTGGCAAAAGACGCATTTTAAATTGCATCCGCAAAAGAAAACCGCGCCGCTGCCGCGTGTGCCGCTTATGCACGGCTCTTCCCATTGATGCAGGGCGGCGCGCGCAACTTTTATCTTGTTGCCCGTGCCGCAGAATCCGCGTGAAACATCTCGGTCGATGCCGCATCTGCGCGGACATTGGTTACATAATTCGCCGCTCATTTTGAATCACCGCCGCTATGTCGCTTTTGATAAAGATTTCGGTATTCGCTCGGCGAAATACCGTTCTTTTGTTTAAACGCGCGTATAAACGCCGAATGGTTCATAAATCCGACCATTTTACAAATTTCGTTTATCTTTATATCATCGCGCGTCAAAAGCTCCTCGGCTTTATCGATTCTCAGCGAAGTCAAGTACGATTTGAATGATATACCGAGGTGGTCTTTAAGCACCTTTGACAGGTATTTCGGCGTGACATTAAACATCTGTGCAAGTCCGTCAAGACATAAATCCTCGTCAAAATGTTCTTTTATATAATCGGCAATTTCCGCAATCCTCGCCTTTCCGCTCGGCGTTTCGAGCTTGGCGATGTTTTGAGTCAGGTTCAAAAGATATTGCATAACCGACTCATCGGATTGGCTTAAAATATCGCTTAATATTTCGTCCTCGGTCTTTGACTCAAAATCGGTCGCGCGGATTTTTTTGACCTTTATAACCTTTCCTATCGCGCGAAATATTCCCGAATATACCTGACTGCGGTTTTCGGGCGAACTTTTTGAACACGATTCAAACGTGTCGCGGATAAAATCGGCGGCTTCATTCGTGTGGCCGGTTAAAATATAATTAATAAGAATATTCTCGTTGTATACCCCGAACGAATATTCGTGCAGGTTATGATTATCGACAATCTGAATCTTGTTTGCGTTCATTTCATGAAAGATGTCCGCCATTGCCTCTTGGTGCGAAAGTCTCAGACCGTCAATCCCCTTATAAACCTTGCCCGTGCCGATAAACACGTCTATGTAATCGCTGTCGGCGGCAAGCAGGGATTTAATCTGTTCAATCGTTTCACTCAGCGGCTCGGTACAATCGACCGTATCTATGTTTAAAATGAGATAGAGAGTGTTATTTGTACTCGGCAGAGAAAACGTGTTGAACCTCGCCGCAAAGACAGATTCAATCGCCTTATAGACTTCGCTGTAAAGCTGTGGATTCAGGGCGATAACGTCCGAACCGGCGGTCTGTTTGAGTGAAATATTGATTGCGGTCGATACAAAATATTCGTGTTTGAATATAAGTTTGTCCATTTCGTCGTCATAATCGGACGCAGGGTTGTTCAATATATCGACCAGATATTTTTCTTGACTTCGCGGCAGGGTAATTGTGAGGTTGTGCGTCAAGTCCGAATTTTTGTCCATAAGTGCACTTATCGCCTCGTTTACATACGAAATAACATTGTCGGGCTTTTTAGATGTGCCGTTATCCTCGCCGTCCGCATTACCGGCGGAAAGCTTTTTGGCAATAGAGAGCCACGGCCTTGACAGGCGCACCGAGCCGACATAAGCGTATAAAAGCATTACGAGAATTATCAGGACGGCAAGTAATAATATCCGCGTCAAAGCCATATGCGCATGACCGTCTATATCCGAATAAGGAATCGCGCCGATATATGTATAACCGAAAGTTCCGTATCTGTCCTGTGATGTCAAAAGATAGTAACTTTCGCCGTTTATATTAATGTCGGATACGCGGTAATAGCTTGTGTCATAAAGCACGTTTGCCGCCGAAAGGTCGGGCTTGAATGAGTTGTCCGCCGATACCGAACCCGTGAACACCTCGCCGTCTTTGTTATTGAGCATACAAAGCGTGCTGTTTTTTGTGAATTTGTGTTTGACAAATTCGTCATAAAGCTTTTGAGAGGAAATATTAAATATAAAAAGGCTGCTGCTTTTTTCGCCTATGACCGGATAGACAATGGGAATAAAGGTCGTTTTTGTCTTTTCGTATCCTGATACCTCTGTCGGCGACAGTACCTGTGCCGATTCGGTCTGATACCGATAAGTGCGCCAAAAGTCAGCGTTGTAATCCGAATAAGAGTGTACGGAGTTAAAATATGTGTCTATATCAAAAATTCCCTCATATGATATTACAAAATTCCCCGAACGGTTCACAATTATCACGTTATCGGCGTATAAAAGACGATTTGTGAAAGAATAAAGCGAGGATTGGACGGACTGAACCTCGTCATATGCAAGCGATTCAATCGGTTCGCCGGTATATGAAAGGTGACTTACTGTCGGAATGGACATCAAAAGGCTTGCGTCCTTGCTTGCGTTCATAAACTCATTCTCGGATGATTGCAAGAACTTATTCATCTCGGATGAATAAGCCGAGGTGAGAATTTCACGGTACTGTTTTGAATAATATGAGTTACAGGTATACACAAAAAACATCACTATTAAAATAGGAACGCACAGCATAAGAAAGAACCGCGAGGTTATCCCGGGTCTTATAAATGTTCCTCTTTCCGACAGCTTGTGTTCAAAGAAAATATTTTCGAATCTGCGTCTTTTTTTATTTTCCGTGTTTGGTTCGGTGTTATTTTGCATAGCTGAATCGTCCTTTTTAAATTTTCGTTAAGAATTTTGCTTTATACATACTAATATACCTATTTTTCGTAAAAATGTCAAGAAAAATCGTGCGAAAATTTAAAATTCATTAAAAACACGAATTTTATATACTAAAAAAGGGCGAATTTTCATAACTTCTTGAAAAATGTGTATTGCGCATTATATATAATGGGTGGTATAATAGCACTATAAATATTGTATGAAAGATGTATTTTTGGTAAACAAATCATTAACCGAGAAAATATTCAATAATATTTTGTAAAGGTTTTTGGTGATAATTATAAATCACTCATTTTGTGTGTGGTGAATATTGTCAAAAAAGAAAATTCTTTTTGGTACATTTTGCGAGGTATAAAAAATCGCGTGTCGTGTTTGTGCAAAAGCGATAAACGAATTTTGTTAAATCCGCATCGGCGTAAAAAACGAGACAAGTGTATAAAAGAGTTCTTTCATTAATAATGTATAATTACAATAATATATAATTACAGAAAAAATAAAATTAAAAATATAAACCATTAAATTTAAAAAGGAGAGAAGAAAATGGAAAAAAGAATGTTTAGAAAGGGAATGAAATTGGTTTCGTTGTTATCGGCGGTTGCAATTATGGCAGGCTGTATGGCAGGCTGCGGCAAAGATGCCGGAACAACTGATGACCAGGGAAGAACAATTATCTCAGTTGGCAGTTGGCCGACAAAAGAAGGTAAAGAGAAAGAAAACATTGAGGCAAGAAAGGCAAGATTCGAAGAGGCAAACAAAGATTTTGTCATTCAGGGTGACCCGTGGGCATTCGACCTCAAATCTTTCTATTCAAAAGCTGCCGGCGGACAGCTTCCGACACTCTACGGTACACACTTTACCGAAATATCACAGATAATTGCGGCAGGTTACAGCGCGGACATCACAGACGCACTAAAAAAACAGGGTATTTATGATAAGATAAATCCCCAGGTGCTCGATTTGGTATCAAAAGACGGCAAGGTTTACGCTTTTCCGTATGCGGCATATATTTTGGGTATCGCGTTTAACGTTGATGACTTCCAAAAGGCAGGTCTTATGAACGCAGACGGCACACCGCAGCAGCCCAAGACATGGGATGAACTCGCACAGTTTGCTGTTAAATTAAAACAGGCAACAGGCAAGCCGGGATTTGTTTTCCCGACAGCCAACAATAACGGCGGATGGCAGTTCACTCAGATTGCTTGGTCGTACGGTGCTGACTTTATGAAACAAGACAGCAACGGCAAGTGGAAAGCTGTATTCAACAGCCCGGAATGTGCGGCAGCTTTGCAGTGGATAAAAGACCTCAAATGGAAGTATGACGTTCTTCCGGCAAACACATTTATCGACTACACCGAGCTTTATAAGACATTTGGTACGGGCGGCGCATCAATGGTTATCGGCGCAGGTGATACACCTAACAAGCTTACTGCATATGAAATTGACCCGAATTCGGTTGGTATGATGGCAACTCCTGCAGGCCCGGCAAAGTGGGTTACTCTGATGGGTGGTTCTATCTGGGCTATCAACAACAAGGCAAACGATAAACAAATAGATGGCGCGTTAAAATGGCTTGAAACAGCATATACACCCGACGCAACGGATGAGTATAAGAAAAATACCGAACAATCATACCAGACAAATGTTGATAAAGGTATGCTTATAACAGTTAAATCTATGTCACCGTGGGCTTCGGATTCAGAGGCACTTAAATTCCGTGATGAGATGATAGAGAAGTACAGAAACGGCGATGAGGGCCACGTTAAGCTTTATAACGATTTCGTTGCCGACCTCGGTGATTGCGAACTCCGTCCGGAAGAACCTGTATGCGCACAGGAACTCTATGGCGTTCTTGACAACTGTATCCAAGAAGTTTTGACAAATAAGGATGCAGACCCGGCGGCTCTCTTGGAAAAAGCAAATTCCGATTTCCAGGCGAACTATCTTGACAACCTTGACTATTAATAAAAATCATAACAAAAACGATTTTTAAAACACAGATTAAAAAACTCGGTGTTGAATGTCCGTTACCGGGCATTCAACACCGCCCAACAAAACCAATTGATTCTGTGTTGTAAAAATAAATCTAAAACAATTTTAAGAAAGGTAAATTGAGTATGAATTCTTCAGAAATTAACATCAACACAGAAGCAAGAAAAAAAATGAAGAGAAAATCTCAGTTCCGCAATGACCTTGATGCATGGATATTGTTTCTTCCGTCTTTGGTTGTCTTGTATCTCTTGATATGGCGTCCGACGGTTCTCGGTGCGGTATGGTCGTTCTTTAAGATGAACGCGTATACACCTGCGGGATTTTGCGGACTTGACAACTTCAGAAAAGTAATCACACACACACAGTTCCTTCCGACGCTTTGGAACACGGTTCAATACGTATTATGGTCGCTTATCCTGGGTTATCTTCCCCCGGTACTTATTGCGGTTCTGGTAAACGAAATGGTTCACTTTAAAAGCGGATTCAGAATTACCATATACCTCCCGGCGATTGTTCCGGGTATAGCGGCAATGCTTATGTGGTACTACATATACTATCCCGACCAGACCGGTCTTTTAAACATCGTATTAAATAAGATGGGTATGGAATCGTTCGGGTGGCTGAACAATCCGACATTCGTTATTCCGGGTATTATGATTTATTCAACATGGAAAGGCTTTGCCGGAACGATGCTGCTTTATTATGCGGCGGTTCAGGGTACGTCCGTTGAACTCTATGAGGCGGCACTTATTGACGGTGCAGGAACATGGAAGAGAGCATGGCACGTAACCAGACCGGCTCTCGAGGGTATCCTCTTGTTGAATCTGGTTAATCAGATTATTGGTGTATTCCAGATAATGGAACAGCCGCTGGCTATGACGGGCGGCGGACCGAACGGTGCGTCAATATCGCTCGGTTACCAGCTTTATCAATACGGCTTTAACAGCGGCGGTAAGGGTACGGGACAGGCGATGGCACTCAGCCTTATTATGTTCTTGATACTTATCGTGTTTACTATATTCTACTTCTGGCTTAACAAGCGCGTAGAAGACAGATATTAAGGAGGAGAGTATAGAATGAAAAGATTTGATAATAAAGTAACAGGTATACTCAGCAGTTCCGATTTAAAGACCTTTAAAGGTAAATTCTTATACTGGTTCTTTTTCGCAATACTGCTTTTGGTATGTTTTATATCGCTTTTCCCTTCACTGTGGACGATATTAACAGCCTTTAAAGAAACACAGGAAATTTACGGCTCGTTTACATTGCTTCCTAAAAATATGAGTCCATCGAACCTTTGGTTCAGAATTGCGGATTCATGGAATCAGTTACAGCTCGGCGATTCGTTCTTAAATACAATCATTCTGTCATTGGGTAACTTGGTTTCGACAATTGTTGTCTGCGGCTTTGCAGGATACGTTTTGTCAAAGCTTAAACCAAAGGGCAGCGGTGTAATCTTTACACTCGTTGTTTGGACGATGATGATGCCGTCACAGATGAGAATGGTTCCGAACTATATCGCGATGCTTAACTTCCCGTTCGCAAGCGATTATGCACCGGGTATAAATCTTCTCGATACATATTGGCCGATGTGGCTCGGCGCGGCGGCAAGTTCGTTCAATGTAATTTTGTTTAAGAACGCGTTTGACGCTCTTTCACAATCATATGTTGAGGCAGGTAAACTCGACGGATGCGGAAACTTTGGAATATTCTTCAGAATTATGTTCCCGCTTTCGATGCCGGTTATCATATACGTATCTATCGGTGCTCTTTCGGGTGCATGGTCAGACTTCTTCGGACCGTTGCTCTATCTTGATAAGCACGCGGTAACACCTCTTAAAATTTACAGATTACAGAGTGACGCAAGTATCAAGATGAACACAAGATTTATGGGTCTTGTATTTGCATCTCTGCCGCCGTTCCTTATATTCTGTATCTTCCAGAGACACATTATCGGCGGTGTAAACATCGGTGGCGTAAAGGGTTAATCAAAGCCTTTTTTGTTTTGTATGGAACACTGCGAACCATGCGGAATAATCGCGGTAGGCGGAGAACATCTCACGGGCGGGCGTCCTCGACCGCCCCTACAATCAAACGAAATGTATGTCATAATCCCGTAGGAGACAGACTCTCGTCTGCCGACTCGGTCAAATCGCAAAACGATTGCCACCGGCAATCTGCGTCCCCGACCTCCCACACATATGAACAAACAACCGCCCATTTGCGCTGAGCGGTTGTTTATAAAAAACTAATCCAGGGCACATAACCGTTCTCGGTCTTGCCTCTTTTCATATTATAATACATTTTTTATATTTGTCAATACAATTTACCTTTATTCTTGCGACAATTTTTCCTCAACCGTATACATAAGACGATTTTTTGCATTCAAGGCAATATATGACGCGATTGCGGTATTGTTTTTTATACATATCCATTCGCGGTCGTTTGCAAAGGATATTGAATTTGTACAGATAACTTCGTCATATCCGACGCTGCCGTCCGACGCGTCTTGCATAACAAGATATTTCGGAACAATCCCCGGAAGGTCGCTGCTCGGCAGAACTCCGCCGAGATTTATGTAAATCAAATTCGGATTATCGGAATCTAAAAACTTTTCCGCGGCTTGTGGCGAATGCATTATATTTCCGATTTTGAACAATGCTTTTTCAATGGGTTCATTGCTGCCCTCGACAAAGATATTCAATTCTTTTTGATAAAATTCGCGGCGCAGACGGTCAAGTTCCATTAATTTCGGGCGCGATGCGGTTATGCCAAGCTCGCTGTCGCGTGCGGTGAGGGATTCGCCGTGCATTCGATATTCATAAATCGGCTTTTTATAAAGAATGTGCTTTATTGAAAAAAAGCTGTTCATTCGCATAAAATAGTCATAGTCTTCAAGCATAAACTTATATTCCGAATATCCGACAAGGGCCTGTGCCGCGCCGCGGCGATACATAAACGCCGCCCCGATTGTGTTGTTGGCAACGGTGTTCAAATATGCGGTCGAGCTTGGCAATATTACGTTTCCGCTGTGCGGCGGAAACTCATACCATCCTCGGTCTCTCATTCTTTCGCCATTTTCATCGATAAGGCGCATATTGCCAAAGACCATATCACAGGTTCGGTCGCGGTCAAGCTCGGCGGCGAGGATTTCCAGACAGTTCGGGCGCATTCGGTTATCCGCACTTGTCCAAGTATAAAATTCGCCTTTTGCCGCCGCAAAGCCGTTGTTTAAAGCGCGCGGAAGTTTAAGATTTTTTTGGGTTATGATTTTAATTCTGCTGTCCGATTGACGATACGAGTTTGCAATTTCACCCGTTTTATCGGTCGAGCCGTCATCGACAATGATAAGTTCAAAATTCGGATATGTTTGCGACAGAACCGAACAGATTGCTTCATCAAGATATTTTTCTCCGTTATAAACCGGCAGTACAACCGAAACAAGGCCTTTTTCGGCGTTGCTTTGTATTTCGGCGGAATACAGCGGAAAATGTTTTGCCATAAATTTTTTCTCTTGTTCAAAGGCGTTTGTGCGAAACAAATTTAAGAAAGACATTTTTGCTCCTCCTCTGCTGCGGCAAGCGTCTTTTCGAATGCGTACAGCTCGCACAGCTTATAAAAAATTATTTTTTCGCTCTCCGTTTTAAATTCGGTTTTGTCATATGCGTTGTACGTTTTTGATTTTGCCTCTGTCAGGGCGGCGCTGTCGGCAAGTCCGCCGAGACGTGATATTTCGGTCTTTAAAATGTTTATCCGCTCGTTTATGTACCCGACCGTCCAGCCCGATTTTAAATAGCCGTTCAAAAACAGGCGATAAGTCGTGACGATGCTTGCTGTGATTGTTTTAAAAACGTGTTCTTTTGAAAATCTTGTCGGTTCAACCATATGTCTTACCGAGACTGACGGTTCGATACCTATTTTTAAGCCGTTTTTTATTGCCGAAAGACATACGGCGGTCTCTTCGCCGCCGGCATAATCATCTCCGCATCTTCCGTAGCTTTCCGGAAAGCCGCCGATTTTGTCCAAAAATGAGTGGCGAATACCAAAACACGCGCCGTAAGGTAATTCGTATTGCTCTTTTACGCGTTTAAAGTTTTTGTACGGGACGATGTATGCGCTCCACAGCGATTCACGGCCGTTTAAAAAGACGTTCGGGGTTGGGGTCAGAATATTCAGAAAAATCTGGCCGCCGATTACAACAAAATCACTGTGTTTTTTAAAGGCGGCGAACATATTATTCAAGAGATTTGGGTTTGCAAGAGCGTCATCGTCCATATAAAACAGGTACTCGCCGCCTGCCTCTGCCGCCCCTCGATTTCTTGCTTTTGAAAGCCCCAATATCGGTTCGTTTATTATCTTTGTGCTTTTGTAGATGTCGGTCAAATTAAATTCTCTGTTCGTGTTATTTACAACAATAATTTCGGTTTCATAATTTGTGTTTGTTATATCAAGCGAATCAATAACGGCGGCGGTATATTGCGGCTCTCGCGTTGTGCATATTATGACCGAAAGCATTTCACGATACGATGATTTTACCTTAACCGGTGTAATAGTTTTATTAAATGTATTATTACTCTTTCGAAATATTTCATTAAACCCTTTTTTAAGCGAAAGGCATATACCCGATGTTTTAAAGTCGGATATGTTCAAAAGAGTTATATTGGGTTTTGGTTTATTCAATAATATCACCGCCGCTTATTATAAATGTTGATTTGTTATGAAACACACCAAAGTATTCATCGTGGCTTATGACTTTGAACCGTGCCGCATTTTCGATATAATCATAATATGTAATGGGCGTTGTCCCCCTGTTTTCAAGAGAAACGGACAGCGAATATTCGCCGCGGCAAAGCAAGCAGACGCTTTCAATTGTAATTGTTTGCTTGCCCGAACACAGCTTTATTTGCTCATCGGCTGTTGAATCAACGGTTAAATCAAGCCCGAATTGATTTTTGGCGGATACCGATACGGCGGCTGTTTCCAAATCAATATTTTTAGGAATCGTCAGTGTAATCGCCGTGCGGTACGATTCGCCGGTTTTAATAATCGGCGGTACGGTGATTGCTTCAATCGCCCCGACCGCCGAGCCGAACCTGTTTGTACAGGTAATGATGCTCGCTTGATTCGGTAATATATTTTCGGCAGAACCTGTTACACTTTCCATATATTCCGCCGTTACGGATTCGGTGTCACCGTCCATTATAAGGTTCCCGTCCGAAAGCCAAATGCAGCGGTCACAGAATCGGCGGATTGTGTCAATATCGTGGCTTACCAACAGCACGGTAACGCCGTTTTGTTTAAGCTCGCTTATTTTATTAAAGCATTTTTGTCTGAATGCAAAGTCGCCGACCGCCAAAGCTTCATCGATTATCAGAATGTCGGGTTTAACCGTGACCGCACAGGCAAAAGCAAGCCGCAGGAACATTCCGTCCGAATAAGTTTTTATCGGTTTGTTTATATATTCGCCGATGTCAGCGAATTCGCATATTTTAGGAACAAGATTTTTGGTTTCTTTTTTTGTCAGACCAAAAAGCGTCCCATTTAAGTATATGTTTGAAATCCCCGTATATTCCGGATTAAAACCGCAGCCCAATTCCAACAGTGATGAAATCCTGCCGTTTATCAAAAATGTGCCACTGGTCTGTGAGGTTACACCGCTCAGAATTTTTAAAAGGGTCGATTTGCCGCTGCCGTTTTTGCCGATTATCCCTATTGATTCACCTTTGTATGCACCAAAAGAAATATTGTTCAATGCCGCCCTGTTGTCATTGTAGGACGAAAACAAGCCTCTGATGCTTTCGCAAAGAGGCTTGCTGTAATACTTGGTTAAGTTTTTAACTGTAATACATTTTGTTCGGTTATTCATACAATTGTAATCTGCCGATTATTCGGGCTTTATTACTTCCAAGCCGCCCATATAAGGACGTAAAACTTCGGGAACGGTGATGCTGCCGTCCGCATTCTGATAATTCTCCATAATTGCGGCGGTTGTTCTTCCTATTGCAACGCCCGAGCCGTTCAGGGTGTGAACGAGCTGTGCCTTATCCTTGGGTGAATTTTTAAAGCGAATATTCGCACGGCGTGCCTGAAAGTCCTCAAAGTTACTGCACGATGAAATCTCTACATATCTGCCATAGCTGGGCATCCATACCTCGATGTCATATTTCATTGCTGCGGTAAAGCCAAGGTCGCCGATACAGATTTTAACAACGTGATACGGCAGCTTTAAAAGCTGAAGAACCGATTCGGCATCGTTTACCAGTTTTTCGAGCTCAGCATATGAATCTTCGGGCTTTGTGAATTTAACAAGTTCAACCTTGTTAAATTGATGCTGGCGAATCAGACCTCTTGTATCGCGACCCGCCGAACCTGCCTCTGCACGGAAGCAAGCGGTGTATGCGCAATATTTAAGAGGAAGCTGTGTTCCGTCGAGAATTTCATCACGGTGCATATTTGTAACCGGTACTTCTGCAGTCGGAACAAGGAAATAATCGGTATTCGCAACTTTAAACGCGTCCTCTTCGAATTTAGGCAGCTGTCCCGTGCCTATCATACTGTTTCTGTGAACCATAAACGGCGGAAAAATTTCTTTATATCCGTTTTTGCGCGTGTGCGTGTCAAGATAAAAGTTTACAATTGCACGTTCCAATTGTGCGCCTGCACCGCTGTAAACGGTAAAGCGAGTGCCGGTTATTTTTGCCGCTGTCTCGGGGTCGAGAATGCCGAGGTCAGAGCCTAAATCCCAATGCGCTTTCGGTTCAAAATCGAATTTTGTCGGTTCCATAAATTTGCGAACCTCAACGTTATCCGCGTCCGTATCGCCGTCGGGAACGGTCGGATTCGGAATGTTCGGAATCGTATACATTATTTTTTGAATTTGAGCATCGAGTTCACGAATCTTTTCGTCATCGGCTTTTATTGCGTCTGAAAGCGATTTCATTTCTTCGAAAATAGCGGTTGTATCTTCACCGGCCTTTTTCATAGCAGGGATTTTCTTGGATACTGCATTTTGTTCCGCCTTTTTCTTGTCGGCGTCAAATGTCAGTTCGCGGCGCAGTTTATCAAGCTCTAAAAGACCGTCAATATCAACGTTTTCTTTTCTGCGCGCAAGTGCCGCCTTTACTTTCTCGGGTTCTGTTCTGAGTAATCTTATATCAATCATTATTCTGTCAATAGCCTTTCTGTCCGCAAAAATTTCTTTGAATTTCCCTGCGGACGGGGAAGTTTTGTAATAATATTCAATTAAAATATATTACGCTGAATAAATTTTAATTTATTTCTCGGTTAAAGCTTCGGTAATCATCAAATAAAATTCCGATACCGATTCGGGTACAGCAGATGAATCGATTTGAGAATATTTTTCTTTTGCTTCATCTATTTTATTATCTTTTATAAGCTTGCTTATCTCGGACAGTTGCCGACACAACTCGTCCGTTTTGGAAAGTTCAGCATTCTTTTCATCAGCGGTCTTGACCTTTTCTTTTAATTCATAGTTTTCATTCGACAGACTTGTAATTTGATCCTGGATAGTCAGATTCATCTGTGTTGATTGGTCAAGCTGTGATTTATAGGCCGCCTCAATCGATTGTTCTCGGTTGTCGGCTATCGCGGCGATGATGATTACCAAAATCACCATAAGCAACATTATTGTTGCATAAGTCGCGATGCGGCTTGTCCTTTTTTGTTCGGGCGTTAAATTCTTTTCCTTTTTCAGTTTCAATGTTAAATCACCTCTTTCCAAAGAGAGTTTTTTATGTAATTTCAGCAGATTTCGAACCGGACATCTCTGTGCGTTCAAAATCAGCGTTGTTTTAAGCGTTTTGAATTTTAATATAATATCATTGCCTATAGCTAAAATTCGCAACACAAGGCGATTTTGACGGCGCATTTTTTCAGAGAAATGTTTACAATTGTAAAATATTGTATATTATTTTCTCAATTCAAACAAAATACGTTCCAAATCGTCTTTACTGTAATACTCAATTTCAATCCTGCCTTTTTTGCTGCCCTCACAAATTCTGACCTTTGTACCGAATTGAGATGAGAGATTGTTTTCGACATCTTTATAGTATTTTTGCATCATCGGGTTTACGGTCTTTTTTTGCGGACGTGTTTTTTCGCTGCCATAATTTTGAACAATTGCCTCGGTTTGGCGAACATTTAATCCGTCCTGAATTATTCTCTCGGCAATCGCAAGCTGTGCATCGGCGTCAAGCGTCAACAGCGCCCTTGCGTGACCTTGTGAAAGTTTATCGTCTTTCAATAAGGCTTTGACCTCGGTACAGAGGTTGTTCAGCCGCAGGGCGTTGGCAATTGCACTTCTGCTTTTGCCGATTTTCTTTGCTATTTCCTCTTGAGTGAGAGAAAATCTTTCCATTAAATAGCGATAGCCCTCTGATTCTTCTATCGGGTTAAGGTCGTCACGCTGTAAGTTCTCTACCATCGCGAGTTCCGATAATTCTTGTGCATTCAGCTCTTTTATGATGCAAGGAATTTCTTTCAGACCTGCAAGCTTTGATGCTCTCCAGCGGCGTTCGCCGGCGACAATTTTGTACGTGCCGCCTTTGCCCGGGGTGACGAGAATCGGCGATATTACGCCGTGTTCCTTAATAGATTCCGCCAGAGCGGCGAGCTTGTCCTCGTCAAAGTCTTTACGCGGTTGATCCTTATTCGGCTCTATATCTATTATCGGCAACAAATTTCTTCCGCTTTTATCGGGTTCGGATTCAAGGACTGACAACAATTCGTCCGGGGAATCGTTAAAAAGAACATTTACGCCCTTGCCGAGTCCGTTTTTTTTCTTGTTTGCAGAAGCCATTTAATCACTTTCCTTTCCGTTCGGTTATATACAACTATTTATTGCGATTTATAACCTCGTTTGCAAGTTTTTTATAACATTTTGCGCCCTTTGAGTTTTTATCAAATGCAATTATGGGCTGACCGAAACTCGGCGCCTCGGACAGTCTGACGTTTCGGGGAATAACGGTTTTATAAACCGTTGCGCCAAAATATTTTCGCACTTCCTCGGTTACTTGCCCCGAAAGTTTGGTACGGCCGTCATACATTGTAAGGAGAATACCCTCGATTTTCAGACTTGGGTTAAGCGATTGCTTAACATTTTTTATGGTTTGGGTGAGCTTGCTCAACCCTTCGAGCGCATAGTATTCGCATTGAATGGGAATCAAAACGCTGTCGGCGGCACAGAGCGAGTTTAACGTTATCACGCCGAGAGACGGCGGACAATCTATTATTATATAGTCAAAATCGGATTTGACCTCCTCAATTTTTGATTTAAGGATATGATTTCGATTTTCAACATTGACGAGTTCGAGTTCTGCGCCTGCGAGGTTTATAGAACCCGGACATACCCAAAGCTTTCCAAAGTCTGTTTTAACCATTGCGTCAGAAACGGATACGTCATCAATAAGACAGTCATATGTTGAATATGATTCGTCATCCGATTCAACGCCGAGACCGCTTGTGGTGTTTGCTTGAGGGTCTGCGTCAATCAGTAAAACCTTTTTCTTTTGTGCAAGGCACGCACTTAAATTAATTGATGTCGTTGTTTTGCCGACACCGCCCTTTTGATTTGCGACAGCTATTATTTTTGCCATTGTTGTTCTCCGTTCATATGTTATCATACTCTATATATAATACCACATTTTATAAAATAATTCAAGTGTTTGAGAGATATATTTGAAAAATATTTTAATTGTTTCACGTGAAACAATTAAAATAACAAAAAGACGGAATGTTTCACGTGAAACATTCCGTCGAATAAAGTTAAATGTCTTTCATCGATAAACTTATGCGGTTTTTCTTTTTGTCAACGCTCAGAACCTTTACTTTGACTATATCGCCGATAGAAACGACTTCCATCGGGTGTTTGACGTATTTGTCAGCGAGCTGTGATATGTGAACAAGCCCGTCTTGGTGAACACCGATGTCAACAAATGCGCCGAAATCAATAACATTTCGAACAGTTCCTGTAAGAATCATACCCTCTGTCAAATCATCTATACCCATAACGTCCGTTCTTAAAACAGGCTGTTCAATATCATCACGAGGGTCACGACCCGGCTTAATAAGCTCGTTCACTATATCTTTAAGGGTTGGAACGCCGATGTCGGCATCTTTGGCGAGTTTGTCAGTTCCGTATGCTTTAACCTTGTTTGCAAGGTCGTTTAATTTGTTATCGTTAATGTCCTTGGCGGAATATCCGCATTTTTCAAGAATTATTTTTGCCGCGTTGTAACTCTCGGGATGAACCGAGGTGTTGTCAAGAGGATTTTTGCCGTCCTTGATACGCAAGAATCCTGCACATTGTTCAAACGCTTTCGGACCGAGTTTTGATACTTTCTTTAGCTGTGCGCGAGAGGTAAAAGCTCCCTCCTCCTCTCGGTATGCGACAATATTTTTGGCAACCGCCGAAGAAATCCCCGAGATATGCGATAAAAGCGGTGCTGATGCCGTGTTTAAATCCGCACCTACGCTGTTGACAACATCTTCTACTACGCCGCCGAGGGCTTCGCTCAGCCGCTTTTGGTTCATATCATGCTGATACTGTCCGACGCCTATTGCTTTCGGTTCGATTTTTACAAGCTCGGCGAGAGGGTCTTGAACCCTTCGCGCAATCGATATGGCGCTTCGCTTTGTGACATCAAAATCGGGGAATTCTTCCGCGCCGAGTTTTGACGCGGAATATACGGATGCGCCCGCCTCGTTTGTTACGATGTACTTAACCTTACAATTCGGGATAGATTTAAGCACTTCGGCGGCAAACATCTCGGTTTCTTTTGATGCCGTTCCGTTGCCGATTGATATAAGGTCAACATCATATTTTGCAATGAGTTCTTTTATATATTTGGCGGCAGCAATTTTTTGAGCCTCTGAATGGGTAACGAATATAACGCCTGTGTCCAAAACCTTTCCCGTTTGGTCGACAACGCCGACCTTACAGCCGGTTCGAAAACCGGGGTCAAGACCGATTACAACCTTGTTGCGGATAGGCGGCTGCATAAGCAGATTTTTGAGATTAAGCTTAAATACCGTCATTGCTTGTTCTTGAGCCGCCTCGGTCAGCTCATTTCTGATTTCGCGTTCTATTGATGGTGCAATAAGCCGTTGGTAAGCGTCCTCTGTCGCTTGTTCGACATATTTGGTGGAGGGGGCGGCGTTTTTTGGCGTTTCGTGCCGTATCAAATACCGCAAAATCTTGTCGATGTCACATTCCAACGAAACGGATAAAAATCCTTCTTTTTCTCCGCGGTCAATTGCTAAAACGCGGTGCGGTGCCAAGTGCTTGCAAGGCTCGGAAAAATCGTAGTACATACTGTAAACGCTGTCATCTTCGCCTGTTGCGGCGGTAACAATTGTTCCCGACCCGAACGTAAGTTCTCTTATTTTCTTTCTGTGCTCCGCGGAATCCGAAATTTTTTCCGCAATTATATCCATTGCTCCCGAAAGAGCCTCGTCAACCGATTTTACTTCTTTTTCTTCATTAATATAAGTCGCGGCAAGCCCCTCAATATCATCGTTTTTGGGGTCTTGCGCATAGATTAAGTCGGCGAGAGGTTCTAAACCCTTTGCTTTCGCAACAGTGGCGCGAGTCTTGCGCTTTGGACGAAACGGACGGTATAAATCCTCAATTTCGGTCAGCTTTGTACAAGCGTCAATTGCCGCCGCAAGCTCATCCGTTAAGTTCCCCTGTTCCTCTATAATGCGCTTAACATCGTTTTTGCGCTCCTCCATACTGCGCAGATACGCCAAGCGTTCTTCAAGTTCGCGCAATACCTCATCATTAAGCTCGCCCGTAACCTCTTTTCTGTATCTTGCAATAAACGGAACGGTGTTGCCCTCATCAAGGAGCTTAACCGCCTGTTCCACCTGCCACAGTTTGAGCGAAAGCTCTTGTGCGAGTTGTTCATTAATTGTCATTTTGTTCATTCCTTTCAATAAGGGGTTTTAACCCCGTCATTCAACGTTTTCAGTGGGAGATTATACTCCCACTGAAAAAATTAAGG